>JASHTT010000167.1 GCA_030040415.1 Streptosporangiaceae bacterium
GAGGCGGGATCGGCGTAGACGTGCACCTATCGGACCCAGCACGATCGGCCGCAGCACGACGAGTTCGTGAAGGGAGCGGGCGGTGCCTGGAGTCGATTTGGTGGCGCCGGACCGGGTCGCGGTGGTGACAGGGGCGGCGAGCGGCGTCGGGCTCGGGCTGGCCGAGAGGTTCGCGGCCGAGGGCATGCAGGTCGTCCTAGCCGACGTAGAGGAACCGGCGTTGCGGGCTGCGGCCGCGCGGCTGTCCGAGCGGGGTGCCAAGGTGCTAGCCGTTCCTACTGACGTCGCGAACGCCGGCCAGGTCGAGTCGCTGCGAGACGAGGCGGTTAGGGCGTTCGGTGCCGTGCACGTGCTGTGCAACAACGCCGGGGTCGGCGGCCCGCACGACCCGCTTTGGCGGGTGACGCCCGGCGACTGGCAGTGGGTGCTCGGCGTGAACCTTGGCGGCGTGATCAACGGCATCCGGTCGTTCGTGCCGTTGCTGCTCGAGCAGGACGCCGCGCACATCGTGAACACCGCGTCGGTGTTCGGCGTGTTCGCGGGGGCGCTGGGACCGTACGGGATCTCCAAGCACGCGATCGTCGCGCTGTCCGAGACGCTGTATTTCGACTTCCAGGCCGCGGGTGCGCGGGTCGGTGTCTCAGTGCTGTGCCCCGGCGCCGTGCGCACCAGGTTCGGAACCTCGGCCCGCAACCGACCCGCGAGCCTCGGGCCGGCCACCGACTCTTCCGGCGAGTCGGAGCGCGCCAGCCGGGAGCAGTTCGACCGGCTGCTTGTCACGGCAGGCAGGGAACCAGCCGATGTCGCCGGGTTCGTCGTTGACGGCATCCGGCAGTCGAGGTTCTACATCCTGACGTCGGAGAATCGCAACGACGCGATCCGCCGCCGCGGCGACGAAATCGTGGCGGGCGGGCCGCCGGCTGCGCCGTTCCCCTGACCCGCGGTCACGGCTTGGCGGTTCAGTTGCGGCGAACCTGCACGGTACGCCACAGTTTGGCCATGGAATACGTCATGTCAAGCAAGTGGTCGCTGATGGAGCGGTTCGAGATCACCGACGGCTCGGGCACGCCCCAGTTCGAGGCGCGCGGCCACCTCGGCTCTCAGATATCCCTGCACGATGCCGCCGGACGCCAGGTCGCGGACATCCGGAAGCATGTCTTCACCGACACCCACGAGGTATATCTGGACGGCCAGCGGGTCGCCCAGGTCCGGCACGCCGGCATCTTCGGCGACCGGTACGACATCGAGTCGGCCTTCGGCATCCTGAACGCGCGCGGGCACTTCGACGGCGGCGACTACACGATCGGCCGGGACGGCATGGCCGTCGCCCGGATGGTGCGCCAGTTCTCGCTCCGGGAGAAGTTCGCGGTCGACGTGGCGGACAACGAGAACCAGGTGTTCCTGCTCGCGCTAGTGCTGGCCATCGAGGCCATCCACGACGAGCGGCGGGACCAGCACCAGGGTGGTCTCGGTATCGGCGGCATCGGGGGCGGTATCGGCGGCATCGGCGGGTTCCCGCGCTGACCCAGCGCGGGCCTGGCCTTAGGCTGTCCGGTCTGAGTGGTGCAGCGATGCGCGCCCATGCGCATCGTGATGCCTAAAGTAGAGCTTCTAGGTGCTAGACTGGTCGCATGCGCACTACTCTCTCACTGGACGATGATGTCGCGGCCGCCGTGCAGCAGCTTCGCGACGAGCGTCACATCGGGCTGAGCGACGCGGTCAACGAGCTGATCCGGGCCGGGCTTGCCGCTCCGGCCAGGACGACTGGCTTCCGGCAACGGACGGCGAGCCTGGGCTTGCGGATCGACGTCAGCAGCGTCGCGGACGCGCTGGAGCGCCTGGCCGGCCCCGAGGCACGGTAGTGCTCGTCGACGCGAACATCTTGCTCTATGCGGTCGACGAGGCAAGCCCCTTCCACGATCGCGCAAGCACGTGGCTGACCAGCCAGCTCAACGGCCCTAGGCGGGTCGGCTTCCCGTGGCAGTCACTAGTTGCCTTCATGCGGATCAGCACCCACGAGCGAGCTTCCGCTAACCCGCTGACTCCTGAACAGGCGGCGGGCTTTGTCGCAGACTGGCTGGAGCCTGAAGTGGCATGGATACCGCGCGAAGACTCCGGACATGCGCGCATCCTGAGCGACCTGCTGACCAGGTACCAACTCAGGGGCAACGCCGTCAGCGACGCGCACTTGGCCGCGCTTGCCATCGAGCACGGCCTTGAAGTTTGCTCGAACGACAGTGACTTCGCACGGTTTAGCGAGATCCGCTGGATCAACCCGGTCGCCCCGGACTGATGGCAACCTCCGCCATTCCGTAGCGGCTGCAGGCCGAGGTGCAGCCTGGAGTCGCGGTCTGGTCCGCTCTGCTCAGGCGCGCAGGCGAAGACCGCGCGGCGTCGGACGGAACCCTGCTGACTCCAGCGCCTGTGCGAGCGGCGAGTCGTAGACCTCGCCGCCGTCGGCTCGCTCCACGTTGAGCTTGCCCAGCGCGCCCGCCCTGACGGCGGCCGCCAGGGCGGCTGCGGCGGGTTCGAGCAGAGCCGGCTCGCTGGTCCAGGACAGCAGCGTCTTGCCGCCGCGCTCGACATAGAGCACTAGCTCGCCGCCAGACAGCACGACCAGTGCCCCGGCCTTCCGTCCTGGCCGGTGGCCGCCGGCCGTCTCGCCGGGCCGCTCCGGCCAGGGCAGCGCCGCCCCGTAGGCGTTCGCGGGATCGGTGGCCGCGAGCACGACGGCGGGACGCAGGGAACGCTCCGGCTGGCTGGGCCCTGTTGCCCACGGGTCGACGGGCGGCGCCGGAGCGCGGCCGGAATCTGCCATGGCGCGCATCCGGTCCACCGCTCCGGGCAGCGCGAACTGGGCGGCGCCGA
Organism: Streptosporangiaceae bacterium; assembly: GCA_030040415.1. Lineage (GTDB taxonomy): Bacteria > Actinomycetota > Actinomycetes > Streptosporangiales > Streptosporangiaceae > JAJYUU01. The sequence continues at coordinate 2,869 of JASHTT010000167.1, forward strand.
GGCCCTCGACGAAGTACCCGCGCCTGCACTGACCCGCATCCTCGAGCGCGCGCAGCACCGGGTACAACGCACCGAACCCGCCTGTTACTCGCTCGGCCGCGGCCGCGCCTCGGATCAGGATGCCGTGCCGCTCGAGCAGGGCGATCGCCGCGGCGTGCAACCGGCGTGTCGGGTCGGTCTCCGGGGCTGGCAGCGCCGACCAGCGGCCGCTGACTGTCGGCGGCCCGGTGCGCGACGGCATGACGGGCCTGCCGAATCCGGGACGGCGCGATACGGCCAGCCCTGGCGGCCGTGGCGGCGCTGCGGGGCTCTCCTCCCGGCCGCCGGCCACAGGCCGGCCGGTGCCAAGGACGGTCCGCAGCGGGGCGAGCGTGTCGTTGGTCAGCCGGCCTGCCCACACCAGGTCCCAGATCGCGCTGGCGACGTCGCGGTCGGTGGCAGCGACCGCGGCACGAGCTCGTGGGACGCCCTCAGTGTCAGCCCGGGCGGCGACCCCGTTGGCGCCCTGGTCGGCCAGCCTAGCCGCGACCCTGTCCGCGATCGCGCGGAAGAACAGGGCGCCGCCGTTGGACAGCACCTCAAGCACCGCGGCGTGCACCGGCGTCGTCGTGATCTCGGCTGGCTCGGGCAACAGCAGCGGAGCGGATGCGGCTGGCGCGAGTACCACCCAGCCGTCGCTTCCCGGCAGCGCGCCCGCCCCGGCCCAGACGACCTCGCCGGCCGCGGTCAGCTCGTCCAGCAAGGCTGGCGAGTACCCGGCAATCCGGCTGGGCAGCACCAGCGTCTCCAGCGCTGACGCAGGCACCGCAGTGCCGGCGAGCTGGTCGACCACGTCGTAGACGGACTCCGGCCTGGCCTGGCGGGTCCGGCCCGGCGGGGCTGGCGCACCGGCCCAGGTCCCGGCTCGCTGGCCGGCCGCCTTGTCCGCCCGCTGCCACGCAGGCAGGAACGCCGCGTAAGCTGCGGGCGGCACGGGCTCCACTTCCTTGCGGAGTTTGGCCAAGCACCGCCGCCGCAGCAGGCGAAGAACATTGGCCTCGCACCAGCCCGTTCCCGTCAACGGCTGGAAGTCGCCCTCGGCAAGCGTGCCCTCGGCGGCCAGCCGGTGCAATGCCCCGGTGACCACCGCGACGCCCAGCCCGTAGCGCTGCGCGATCGCGGCGGCGCCAAACGGGCCGTGCGTGCGCGCGTACCGGAGCACGAGGTCGCGCAGCGGGTCGGCGACTGGCTCCGTGAACGCCTCGGGCACGCCGAGCGGCAGCGCCACGCCGATCGCGTCGCGTAGCCGGCCGGCGTCCTCGATGGCGGCCCACCGCTGCTCGCCGGCGATCCGGAGGTCGAGCACGCGACGCTGGGCGTCGAGCCCAGCCAGCCAGTTTGCCGCCTGCGGCGGATCGGCGCTGCGCTGCGCGACCTCAGCCGTGCTCAGCGGGCCGAGCGCGCGCAGCATGTCGGCAACGTCTTCGGCGTCCCGGCAGGCCCGGCCAGGCGCGAGCCGCTGCAGCTCGCGTTCGGCCTCGTCGACGACTAGCGGGTCGAGCAGCTCGCGCAGCTCGGCCTGGCCAAGCAGCTCGGCGAGCAGCGCCGAGTCCAGCGCCAGCGCTTGCGCCCGCCGCTCGGCCAGCGGCGCATCGCCTTCGTACATGAACGCGCCGACGTACCGGAATAGCAGCGACTTGCTGAACGGCGACCCGGTAGGCGTCTCGACCTCGACCAGGTTGATGCGGCGCGCCGCGATGTCGCGCATCAGCGTGACCAGACCCGGCACGTCGAAGACGTCCTGCAGGCACTCTCGCATGGTCTCGAGTACGACCGGGAACGTGCCGTACTGGCTGGCTACGGCGAGTAGCTGCGCGGCGCGCTGCCGCTGCTGCCAGAGCGGACTGCGCCGACCGGGCTGGCGCCGGGGGAGCAGGAGTGATCGCGCCGCGCACTCGCGGAACCTTGACGCGAACAGCGCGGAGGATCCGAGCTCGGCGGTCACGAGCTGCTCGACCTCGTCTGGGTCCAGCATCGCGATGCCGGCGGGCGGCGGTTCGTCGGTGTCCGGCACCCTGATCACGATGCCGTCGTCGGTATGCAGCGCCTGGACATCCATGCCGCCGTACCTGTCACGCAGCCGGGCGGCGATGGCCAGCGCCCACGGCGCGTGCACCGGCGAGCCGTACGGGCTGTGCAGCACGAGCCGCCAGTCGCCGAGCTCGTCGCGGAACCGCTCGAGCACGAGGGTGCGGTCGTCGGGCAGGTACCCGGTCGCCGCACGCTGCCGGCTGAGGTAGGAGACCAGGTTGCTGGCCGCCAGCTGGTCTAGCCCTTGGCCACGCAGGCTACTGACGGCCTGCTGCTCGGGCTGTGAGCCGAGCTCGCGGGTGAACGCGCCGATCGCAGCGCCCAGCTCGGCCGGCCGCCCGGGCGCGTCACCCTTCCAGAACGGCAGCCGGCCAGGCTGCCCGGGCGCGGGCGAGACGAGCACCTGGTCGGCGGTGATGTCCTCGATTCGCCAGGAGGATGCGCCCAGCACGAACACGTCGCCGACCCGCGACTCGTAGACCATCTCCTCGTCCAGCTCGCCGACGCGGCGCGAGTGCCGTCCGTCGCTCGGCTGGCCTCCGCTCGCCAGGAACACGCCGAACATGCCGCGGTCGGGGATGGTGCCGCCATTGCTGACCGCGAGCCGCTGGCTGCCTGGCCTGCCGGACAGTTTCCCGGTCACGCGGTCCCACACGACCCGGGGCCGCAGGCCGGCGAAGTCCTCGCTCGGGTAGCGTCCGGCGAGCATGTCAAGCACGGCGTCCAGAACCGGCCGGGTCAGCCCGCTGAACGGGGCCGCCCGCCGTACCGTGCGCTCAAGCTCGCCGACGTCCCAGTCGTCCATCGCGGTCATGGCGACGACCTGCTGGGCGAGCACGTCGAGGGGGTTGCGCGGCATGCGGAGCTCCTCGATTTGCCCGGCTCGCATTCGCTGCGTCACGACCGCCGACTGGACCAGGTCGCCCTGGTACTTCGGGAAAAAGAGCCCGCGGGACTCGTCGCCGACGTGGTGCCCTGCGCGACCGGTGCGCTGCAGACCGCTGGCGACCGATGGCGGCGACTCGACCTGGATGACCAGGTCGACCGCGCCCATGTCGATGCCCAGCTCGAGACTGGAGGTGGCGACCACGGCGGGCAGCGTGCCGGCCTTGAGCGCGTCCTCGATCTGGTTCCGCT
>JASHTT010000168.1 GCA_030040415.1 Streptosporangiaceae bacterium
AGCGAACTCCTGGACGAGGGAGTTCTGCCCGCTTTGTACCGTTACCGTCATTCCGCTTCCTTCGTGGGGGGTGGACTTCTTACGCCTAGAGCCGTAAGAACTCCACCCCCATGGCTGCCGAGTCGTGCGCAACTGCCAGGGCCGGGCCTATCAGGCCGAGCCGGGTCTGCAGATCATGGTGCCTGCGGCCAGCCTGCCGAGCGCGGCCGAATATGCAGGCAACTCGTCCGGGCTGACGCCCGCAACGGCGCACGCGGCGCGGGCACTCGGCTGGCCGTCCAGCGACTGAACGACGCCCAGCAGGGCCGGGCTCTTCAGGAACGTCAGCCGCCTGGTGCCGAAGTGATAAAGCAGCGCGCCGAATCGCTCCGGCCGCACCGAGACCTGCGGATGCAACCGCCAGGCCCCGTCGAGGTCGAAGCCGCTGGCCGGCTGTCCTGGACCGGCGGCGGTCGGCTGCACGCCGAGCTCGCTAGTAGACACCGCACATGCCGTCAATGGAGATCTCCTCGACCAGCAGATCGGCCGCGACGACCTCCTCGGCCAACCCCGCCTCTTCCCCGGGCTGGTCCTCGGCGATCTCCTCCGCAGGCCGGTCGAGCACCTCGGTTGCGGTATCTGGCATGGCAGCCTCCTTAGTTTCGGCACGGCGTGACGAATAGCGCTAACGTTAATCGTCACGCAGTGACGTAATCAAGAGATCGCGAAGTGATCGGTTGGCCGATGCAGGCAGCTAGCCAGGTCCCGCCCGGACCGACTGCGGCCTCGGCCGCCCGGACGATCAGCAGGCCCGGCCGCACCGGGCCGCGCGCGGCAGGCGGCCCGCGCCGGGGACGGCCGCCGGGCACGAGCGCTCGCGAACTCGAGCTCATCTCCCTGCGCCTGTTCACCGAGAACGGCTTCGAAGAGACCACCGTGGAGCGGATCGCCGCCGCCGCGGGGGTCAGCCGGCGGACGTTCTTCCGATACTTCGACACCAAGGCAGACGTGCTCTGGCAAGCCTTCGACGGCGAGGTGCAGCGGCTGCGCGAGGCCTTCGCGGCGGTGCCGCCGGGCGTGCCGCTCATGGACGCGATCCGGCAGGTCGTGGTGGGCGCCAACCGCTACCGGGCTGAAGACGTGCCGGAACTGCGCACCCGGATGAACCTGATCGGCTCGGTGCCCGCCCTGCAGGCGAGCGCCGCGCACCACTACGACGCGTGGGAACGCGCCGTCAGCGAGTTCGCGGCAGCCCGGCTGGGTCAGGTCGCCGATTCGCTGTACCCGCTTGCCATCGGCCGGGCGACCCTCGCCGTTTGTCGCGCCGCCTACGACCGATGGCTGGACAGGGCGGACGCCGACCTCACGGTGTACCTGGACCAGGCGTTGCGGGCGCTGGCCGCGGGTTTCGCCGGCGACGCCGGCCGGTCAATCCCGGCCCGCACGTCCTGACGCAGCCGGCAGCGGTGACACTAAGCATGTGCGCGTCCTTCTCTCCCGGCCATCGCCAGCCGACGCTGAAGAGTTCATCTCGGCCGTCCGGGCCAGCCAGGCGCTGCAGCCGTGGGTGGACCCGCCGTCTACGCCCGAGCGCTTCGCGGCTTACCTCGACCGAGCCGCCCGCGACGACCAGGCCAGCTACCTGATCAGGCACGCCGAGTGCGGCGGCCTCGTCGGGTACGCGAACATCAGCAACATCGTCCGCGGTGCCCTGCAGTCCGCTTATCTCGGCTACGGCGGGTTCGCATCACACGCGGGCCGCGGCCTGATGACCGACGGTCTCAAAGAGGTTGTCCGTGCGGCCTTCCGCGAGCTTCGCCTGCACCGGGTCGAGGCGAACATCCAGCCGGACAACGAACGGTCCATCAACCTGGCGAGGCGTGTCGGCTTCCGCAGAGAAGGCTTCTCGCCCCGGTACCTGATGGTTGACGGGGCCTGGCGCGACCACGAGCGCTGGGCAGTGCTGGCCGACGAGTTCGGCGACCAGCGACGGCCGGCATAGCGTAACGGCAGGTCTCACCCGCGATGCGAGCCGTTCGGAGGACACATGGCAACCGAACCGATGTCGTCGGCATCGGCCCTGATCCACGCCGGCACGCAGCGCGAACTGGGCAGCCCGGTGGTCGCGCCGCCGATGCTCACGAGCGTGTTCGCGTCCGCTGGCGAGCCAGCTACGGGCTACGCCCGCGGTGACAATCCGACGTGGACGGCACTTGAGCGTGCCCTCGGCGTGCTCGAGGATGCCGACGCCGTGGTGTTCGCGTCCGGTCAGGCCGCGTCGATGGCGCTCATGCTGGCGCTGGCGCGGGGCCGGCACACGATAGTGCTGCCGCGCGAGGGCTACTACAACGCCCGCGTGCTGGCCACCCGGCTGCGTCCGCACGGGGCCGAGCCGGCCGTTGTCGACCTGCAGGACCTCGGGGCAGTGGAGTCCGAGCTAGGCCGCGGGCCTGCCGTGCTCTGGGCGGAAACGCCGACGAACCCGCTGCTGCGCGTCGCCGACTTGACGGCGCTCGGCGAACTGGCGGCGAAAGCCGGCGCTCCGATGGTCGTCGACAACACGCTGGCGACTGGCGCGCTGCAGCGGCCGCTCGACTACGGCGCGGCCGCCTCGCTCTGCTCGCTGACCAAGGCCGCGTCCGGGCATTCCGACGTGATCGTCGGCGCGGTCATGACCAGGGACAATGCCCTCGCGGCGGAACTGCGTGAGTGGCGGGCGCTCGGCGGGGGCATCGCTGGCCCCATGGAGGCCTGGCTGGCGCTGCGCGGACTCAAGACGCTGCCGCTGCGTATCGCCCGCCAGTCGAAGAGCGCACTGGGCATAGCGGAGTACCTGGCGGGGCATCCGCGGGTCCGCGCCGTGCACTATCCGGGCACCTGCCAGCGGACGCTGGCGGTGGCTCGCGCCCAGATGCCGGGCGGATTCGGGCCGCTGCTGTCGTTCGAGGTGGCTGGGGCCGCCGCGGACGCTGACGCCGTCATCATGGCCGCCCGGCTGATCGTCCCGGCCACTAGCTTCGGCGGGGTCGAGTCGACTTGGGAGCGCCGGGCTCGCTGGCCGGGCGAGACGGCACCCGAGGCGCTGATCCGCCTGTCGGTCGGCGTTGAACCGGTCGCCGATCTGATCGCAGACATCGCGCGGAGCCTGGAGGCGCGTACGGCGTGATGGACTACGCGACCTTCGCACGCTTCTACGACCAGATCATGGGTGACCGGACCGAGGAGATCGCGCGCATCGAGGCCTACCTGGACCGCCACCTGCCTGATGCCAGCACGCTGCTCGAACTCGGCTGCGGCACGGGAGCGATCCTCGCCGGGCTGGCCGGGCGATTCGCGGTGACCGGGATCGACAGGTCACCCGAAATGCTCGAGGTCGCCGCGAGGCGGCTGCCCGGCATCCCGCTGGTGCAGGCCGACATCACGAGGTTCCAGCTGGGCACCCGGTTCGACGCGGTGATCTGCGTTTTCGACACGCTCAACCACCTGCCAACGTTCGAGCAGTGGCTGGCCCTGTTCGGGCGGGCCCGCGAGCACCTGACTGACGGCGGGCTGTTCGTGTTCGACGTCAACACCACAGGCCGGATGCGCCGGCTTCACTCGTCCGACCGCTACGTCGAGGACTTCGGCCCGAACGTCTTCAGCATGCGGGTGGAGCCGTTCGATGGCGACGTATCGCTGTGGACCACGACGATCTTCGAAAGCACCGGCGACGGCACCTATCGGCAGCACCAGGAACGGATACTCGAGCTTGCGGTGCCCTTGGCGCAGATCCGCCGGGCGCTTGCGGCGGATTTCGACCTGCTGGATCAGGCCGGGTATGACGGCGAACTACCCGATGACGACTCCGACCGCGCCTTCTTCGCCTACCGGCGCCGGCCAGGCTGACCGCTGACCGCCGGCCAGGCTGACCGCTGACCACCGGCCAGGCTGACTGCGGCCGCCGACGGACGGCCCTGCGGCTGGCCACAGCCGAGGGAAGCACGCCTCAGGTCACAGCGGCCGCGGCAGCCGGGTACGCGCCCGGAACGTACTGACCTCTGCGTACCCGGCTTCGCGTGCCATCGCGGCCAGGTCGGCTACTCGCCAGCTCACATCCCCGAGGTGGTGCCCGTCGGACGCGGTGGTGATCGGGATGCCGAGCTGGCGAAACCTGGAAAGCAGCGCCGGGGCCGGATACGCCTCGGCGCACGGTCGGCCCCAGCCGGACGAGTTCAGCTCCGCGGCGAGGCCGCAAGCTTGCGCGGCCTCGGCGATCCGGTCGTAAAACTCTCCGGGCGTCGCGGGCCATCGCCCGGCAACCTTGACGACATCCGGGTGCGCCAGCACGTCCACGGTTCGGGTAGCAGCCAGTTCCTCGACCGACCGCGTGTAAGCGTCCCAGACGTCCTCGACGCTGCGGCTGTTCCATTCCTGCTGCGAGGCCGCGGAGCTCAGTGCGTTGAACATCCAGGCGCCGATCCAATGCACGCTGCCCAGCAGCACGTCGAATGGGTACCCGCGCAACAGGGCGGCGACGTCGTCCATCCGGCCCGGGAAGTAGTCAACCTCCAGGCCGACTACCACTGGCAAACCCGCAGCCTTGGCTGCCAGGGCTGTCTCGACGTACTGGTCGAGGTCGGCTCCCTGCTCGGCGGCCCACCGCTTGGCCATGCCCGACCGCAGTCCCGGGCTAGGGTCAGCGTCCCACCAGCCGTTCAGCAGCTCATCGAACTGGACGAACCTGGAGGTGTGCTCGGTGACGGCGAGCTCGGCCACCCCGAGACCGGCGGCGTGCGCGCAGTAGTCGGCGAGCTGCTCGACAGTCGCCTGCAGAGACCGGCCAGGCCCATGCCGCCATAGGTGGACGTGGTAGTCGATCACGGGCCCATCCTGCCCTATCGCCCACGTCGCTCTGCCAGACGACGCGGAAGCGCAGCAGGCGCGGCTAGGACTCCAGCAAACGGCTGAGCACGTCCGGCCACACCTCGCCGTTACCCGCCAGCAGCCTGGCCAGCGCTGAGGAACTCGCCGATATCCCGCAGCAGCGCCGCCTTGGACTTCGCCCCGACGACCTGCTGGACGAGCCGGCCGCCAGAGAACACGCACACGGTGGGCACGTGCAGCACCTGGTAGCGCCGCGCAGTCGCCGGGTTCTCGTCCACGTTGACCTTAACCAGGTCCAGCCGGCCGGCGTGATCGGCGGCGATGGACTCGAGCACGGGCGCAACCATGCGGCACGGGCCGCAC
>JASHTT010000169.1 GCA_030040415.1 Streptosporangiaceae bacterium
TCCTGGCCGGATGTGGCTCGAGCACCACCTCGAAGCCGACGGCTGTCAGCGGGCCCAAGTCTGGCGGCTCGCTCACCGTGCTTGAAGGGGACAGCTTTGCAGGCTCGTGGCCGGGCCTCGACCCTGCCACCGACACCGACGGCGCGGCGAACATGAGCTACATGGACGCCATCTACGGCGAGCTGTTCGAGCTGACCGCTGGTGGCCATGAGACAGGCGACCTCGCCACCGGTTACTCGTTCACCAACGGCGGCAAGACCGTCAACATCACGCTCCGGCAGGGCGTGAAATTCTCCGACGGCACGCCGTTTAACGCGGCGGCTGTCGTCTACAACTGGAACCGCGACCTCACGGCCACCTGCACCTGCAAGCCGACGTTCCTGAGCAAGCCGGTGATCACGGCGACCGGGCCGTACAGCATCTCGTTCACGCTGAGCTACGTAGACGCGCCGTTCATCAACGAGCTGCAGGGCAACGTCTTCAACTGGATCGCCTCGCCGACCGCGATCAGGAAGATGGGCGAGAAGGCGTTCGCGCTCAAGCCGGTAGGGGCCGGTCCGTTCACGGTCGTGACCGACACCCCCTCGTCGCTGCTGGTGCTGAAGAAGAACCCGCACTACTGGCAGCCAGGCCTTCCGTACCTGAGCTCGCTGACGTTCAAGCCGGTCGCCAGTGACGAGGCTGCGCTCACCGCGATGGAGTCGGGCGCCGGGCAGGCGTACGAGGGCATGTCCACGCCAGCGCTGGTGAAGACGTACGAGTCGAAGTTCCAGACGACCGCAGAGCCGTCGACCTCGCCGTACGACATCCAGCTCAATACGAAGATCGCCCCGTTCAACAACTTCAAGGCCAGGGAAGCGATCTACTACGCCACGGACGCGGCCGTGCTGGACAAGAGCCTGTTCAACGACACCTATCCGGTCGGCGAGTCGTTCACCGCACCCGCTGGCTTGTTCTACGAGCAGACCGTGCCTGGCTACATCACCTACGACCTGGCGAAGGCTAAGGCGCTGGTCAAGCAGCTTGGCGGGCTGCACTTCAACCTCGGCACGATCAGCGTTCCGACGGCCACCGAGATGGACGAGGCCATCCAGACCGAATGGCAGGCCGCTGGCATGAAGGTCACCCTGAGCAGCTTCGACCTGACTGGCCTGATCGGCGCGTTCACCGGCGGTAAGTGGCAGTCGATGCTGCAAACCGCAGGCGCCTACGACCCAGGCACCGGCGTCGGGGTTTGCTTCAGGTTCTGCGACAACTCTCCGTTCACCGGCGTGTGGAGCAAGTCGCTCACTGGCCTGATCCTCGCTGCGTCTGGCACGATCGACGACTCCACCAGGGCTTCGGACTACGACGCCGCGGCCGCCATGATCGCGAAGAACGCGTGGGGCCCGTTCCTGTTCCCGATCGCCGGTTACGACATCGCCGACCATGGCGTTGGCGGACCTGGCCTGACCTCCCCGCTTCCGGTCACCGACGTGAACCCGGAGATCCTCTGGCAGTACGTCTACAACGACAATTCATGAGGTACGCCCCCTGATGAGCCGAGGTCGCCGGTGGCATGAGTACCTCGGCTAGCGTCCAGTCGGTAAGCCGGTCAGGCAGCGCGTTCGCGCGCCGCCTGGCCGGCTCGCCAGCCCTGCGGCTCAGCGGACGCCGGCTGCTGTCCGCCATCCCCGTTCTATGGGGCGTCACGCTGCTGAGCTTCCTGATGCTCAACGCGCTGCCCGGGGACGCGGCGTCGGCGCTGCTCGGCATCAATGCCACGCCCGCCGAGATCCGCTCGTTCTCCATCAAGCTGCACCTCAACGAGCCGCTGTGGACGAGGTACGGGCACTGGCTCGCCGGTGTGCTGACCGGCAACCTTGGTACCTCACTGGCCAGCCCGCAGTCCGTCGCGTCGATCATCGGACAGCGGCTGCCGGTCACCCTCGAGCTGGTCATCTACGCGCTCATCATCACGTTCGTCGTCTCGGTCCCGCTCGCCGTGCTGTGCGCCCGCTGGCCGCGGGGCGTCATCGACCAGTCGTCCCTCGTGCTGTCCATGGCGAGCATCTCGGTCGCGCCGTACGTTCTCGGGCTCTTCCTGGTGATCCTGTTCGCCGTGCACTGGTCCATTTTCCCGGCGATTGGCTACACCTCGCTGGGCGCGTCGGTGGCCGGCAACCTGCACACGATGACGCTGCCCAGCATCGTGCTGGCGATACCCCTGATCGGCTTCTATACCCGGTTCCTCCGCGCTGACCTCGTCGAGCAGATGCAGTCGGAGGACTATGTCGTGACCGCCCGGGCCAAGGGGGTCAGCGAGTGGCGCATCCTGACCAGGCACGCGCTGCGCAACTCGTTCATCGGCCTGCTCACGGTCATCGGACTCAACCTCGCCACGCTGATCGGCGCGACCGTGATCGTGGAGGAGATCTTCTCGCTACCCGGCATCGGCTTCGAGCTGCTCAACGCCATCAGCAACCGGGACGTCCCGGTCGTCGAGGGCATCGTGCTCGTATTCGGCATCGCGGTTGTCCTCGCCAACCTGGCCACCGACCTGCTCTACGGTGTCCTCGATCCAAGGATCCGTCATGTCCGTGCCCGCAGCTGACCTGCTCACCACGGCGCCAGCGCAGGACGTTCTGGGCGGTGTCGGCGCAGGCCCCAGGGTGCGGAGCCGACTGCGCAACCTGGAGATCATCGTTCCGGGGGCGCTGCTCGTCGTGCTGCTGTTCTTCTGCTTCATCTGGCCGCTGCTGTACCACATACCGAGCCCCACGGTCGCGGACCTGTTTGAGGTCAACCGGCCGCTCTGGTCGCCTGGCCACATCCTCGGCACCGACGCTGTCGGCTACGACGTGATGTCGAGGATCCTCTACGGCGGCCGGGTGTCGTTCGAGGTGGCGGCGGCGGTCCAGGCCATCGGCCTGGTGGTGGGCGGCTTGTTCGGCATGATCGCTGCCTACCGCGGCGGCTGGACCGAGGCAGTCCTGATGCGGATCCTGGACGTGTTCATCGCGTTCCCGTCGCTGGTACTGGTGCTGGCAATCGCGGACAGCCTGGGGCCGAGCGAGACGCACGTGATCTGGGCCTTGTCCGCGTTCAGCATCCCGGCCTTCGCCCGGGTGGCCAGAGCGGCTACCCTCCGGCTGCGCGATCAGCCGTTCATCGTCGCGGCGCGGCTGTCCGGCACCAGAACCTGGCGGATCCTGCTCCAGCACCTGGCACCGAACCTGGCGCCGCAGCTGCTGACGTTCAGCCTGCTGGGCGCGAGCCTGACCATCATCCTGGAGGGCGCGCTGGACTTCCTTGGCTACGGCGTCCCGCCGCCGACCGCAACCTGGGGCAACATGATCGCGACCGGCCAGTCGTTCATCTCGGTGTACCCGCAATACGTGCTCGTGCCGAGCGTCTTCCTGGTGGCGACCAGCATCTGCCTCAACATGATGGGCGACGGCCTGCGGGCTCGCTGGGGCGTGCGCTGATGGCGAGCGCCACGGCGGCCGGCGATGCTGCGCCGCCCGACGTCCGGCTCGGTCCGAGTCCGCTGCTCGAGGTGTCCGACCTGCGGGTGACATTCCACTCCAGGGCCGGCAACGTGTACGCGGTGCAGGGCATCAGCTTCTCCATTGAGCCTGGGCAGACGCTCGCCATCATCGGCGAATCCGGGTCCGGCAAGACGGTCAGCGCGCAGGCGATGATGGCCATCTTGCCGCGGACCGCTCACGTCACTGGATCGATCCGGTTCAACGGCGAGGAGATGGTTGGACGGAGCGAGCGCGAGCTGCGCGACTATCGCGGCCGGTGCGTCGCGATGGTGTTCCAGAACCCGGAGCGCTCGCTGAACCCGACGATGCGGGTCGGCAGCCAGATCGCCGAGGCGATCACGACCCACCTGCCATTGGACCGCAAGCAGGCGCACGAGCGGGCGATAGAGCTGCTGCGGATGGTGCGCATCCCGGCACCGGAGCGTCGCTTCTACGAGTATCCGCACCAGCTGTCCGGCGGGATGCGGCAGCGCGTCGTCATCGCCATCGCGCTGGCCTGCGGGCCCGCGGTGCTCATCGCCGATGAGGCCACGACCGCGCTCGACGTGACGACCCAGGCACAGATCATGGATCTGCTGCTTGACCTGCAAGAGGAGACCGGCACCGCGCTGCTGATGATCAGCCACGACCTCGGCCTCGCCGCGTCCTATGCGGAGGACGTCATCGTCATGTACGCGGGCAAGGTCGTGGAGCGAGCGCCTACCAAGGAACTGTTCGCGGGCGTCCGGATGCCCTACACGCAGGCCTTGCTTGACGCGATACCGCGGATCGACACCCAGCCGCACGTGCTGCTGCCGGTGATCGGCGGACGGCCGCCTGACCTGTCCGTCATCCCTGCTGGCTGCCCGTTCGCGCCGCGGTGCCCGGAGGTGCAGCAGGACTGCAGGGACCAGGCGCCGCCACTCAAGCAGCACGAGCCAGAGCGCTGGTGGGCGTGCTGGCACCCGTACCGGAAAGGAGCCGGCCAGTGACGAGTGGCGAGGTGCTGCTCGAGGTCCACGACCTGGTGCAGGAGTTCGTGCTGCGTGACTTCGGCGGCACGAAGGGCGGCGTCCTGCAGGCGGTCGCCGGCGTCTCGCTCGAGCTGCACGTCGGTGAGACGCTCGGCATCGTCGGCGAGACCGGTTCGGGCAAGTCCACGCTCGCGCGCTCGGTCATCCAGGCGCCGCCGCCCAAGCGCGGCCAGGTGATCTTCCAGGGCCAGGACCTGGTCAAGCTGTCGGGCCGTGCGCTGAAGTCCGCCAGGCGCAACCTGCAGATGGTATTCCAGGACCCGTTCACTTCCCTTGACCCACGGTGGACCGTGACGCGGCTGGTCGAGGAACCGCTTGTCGCCTACGCCGAAGGTGACCGGCAGGAGCGACGGACCCGCGTCAGCGAGCTGCTTGACCTGGTCGGGCTCGATCCGGAGCGGCACGGCGGCCGTCACCCGCATGAGCTGTCCGGCGGTCAGTGCCAGCGGGTGGCCGTCGCCCGTGCCCTGGCGCTCAACCCCAAGCTGATTCTCTGTGACGAGCCGGTCAGCTCTCTCGACGTGCTCGTGCAGGCGCAGGTGCTTAACCTGTTCGAGAAGCTGCGGGAGGAACTCGGACTCTCCTACCTCTTCATAGCCCACGATCTGGCGCTGGTGAGGCAGGTCAGCGACCGGGTAGCGGTGATGTACCTGGGCAAGCTCTGCGAGGTCGGCCCCGTCCAGTCGCTGTTTGCCGAGCCGCTGCATCCGTACACGTTCGCCTTGCTGAACTCGATCCCGAGCCCGGATCCGACGGTCGGCCGACGGGACACTGCGAGCGTGATCAGCGGCGAGCTGCCGTCTCCGCTCGACCCGCCGAGCGGCTGCCGGTTCCGGACCCGCTGCCCGCGAGCCGAGGGCCGCTGCGCGGCCGAGGTCCCGGAACTGCGTGAGCTGACGAATGGGCGTTTTGTAGCCTGCCACTTCCCGCTGCCTGCGCGGGAGGCCGTGGCGGCGGATGGCAAGGCGCCAGACCCGGTTGTGGCGGTCGCGCCCGCGCCGCTGTGGCCTGCTGAACCCAATGGCGCCGGCTAGCCAGGAACGCCAGCGGCCTGGCAGTCAGGCTGAGCCGCTGGTGTATTGTCTGCAATCCTGCGAACAATCTGCACTGAGGAGATGGTCCGGATGACCAACGAGCCGTCCGCCAGGCGCCCGCCGTTCCGCGCCGATCACGTCGGAAGCCTGCTGCGGCCGCCCGAGCTGCTGAGGGCCCGCGAGGACTTCGCGGCGGGACGGATCGGCGCTGACGAACTGCGCGCGCTCGAGGACGACGCGATCCGCCACGTCGTAGCCAAGCAGGAGGAAGTCGGGCTGTCCGCGGCGACGGACGGCGAACTGCGCCGCGAATCCTGGCACATGGACTTCATCTACCAGCTAGGCGGCATCCAGAAGGTACAGGATGACACGATCAGGGTCGAGTTCCACAACCAGCAGAAGAGCTTCGAGTGGGCTCCGCCGTCCGCTCATGTCGTGGCGCCAGTGAGGCTGGAGCACACCATCTTCGGCGACGCGTTCCAGTTCCTCGCGGACACCGTGACCACGGCGATGCCCAAGCTGACGATTCCTTCGCTGAGCATGGTGCACTACCGCGGCGGCCGGTCGGCCATCGACAAGTCGGTGTACCCGGAGATGGGCCAGTTCTGGGCTGACCTGGTCGCCGCCTACGCCGAGGAGGTGCGCCGCCTCTATGACATGGGCTGCCGCTACCTTCAGTTCGACGACACAAGCCTGGCCTACATGAACGACCCGGCCCAGCGCCAGCACGTCGCCGACATCGGCGGAGACCCCGAGCACCAGCACGAGCGGTACATCGAGAACATCAACAAGGCGCTGGCCGGCAGGCCAGCCGACCTCGCTGTCACCACGCACATGTGCCGTGGCAACAACCAGTCCATGTGGGCTGCCGAGGGCGGTTACGAGTTCGTCGCCGACGCCCTGTTCAACACCCTCGAGGTGGACGGCTTCTTCTGCGAGTGGGACGACGAGCGGTCGGGCGGCTTCGAGCCGCTGCGGTTCGTGCCCAAGGGAAAGAAGGTCGTGCTCGGACTGGTCACCTCTAAGCGCGGCGAACTCGAGAGCAAGGACTTCCTCAAGCGGCGGCTCGAGGAGGCCACCAAGTTCATCGACATCGACCAGCTGTGCCTGTCGCCGCAGTGCGGGTTCTCCTCGACCAAGGAGGGCAACGACCTCACCCAGGACCAGCAGTGGGCCAAGCTCCGGCTGATCGTGGAGACCGCGCAGGAGGTATGGGGCTCGCTCTGATAAGATTGATCTACACGGTACATCCATGGCGCCGCCATCAGGGCGCGCGCCGGTCGTACATAGCTCGGTGAGCGAGCAGGTTTCCACGGACGTGGCGGCCCTCGAAGATGCGGCCACCCAAGTCCGAAAGACATTCTTTTGACAACTCTGCCCATCGAAAAAACCCCTGCCCGCCGGCGGCGCCCCCGCCGGGCCCGGAGAGGCCCGGGCCGGCCTGGCCCCCGGCCGGCCAGCTCGCCACAGCCCCGCCTGGCTGAGGGCGGCCCGCTGAAGGCTGTCCGGCCCGACGTGACCTTCACCGCCCTGGGTGTCCCGGAACCG
>JASHTT010000170.1 GCA_030040415.1 Streptosporangiaceae bacterium
ACCACCCTGGCGCGCAAGCCGGAGAGCCGGGGCAGGAACTTGCCCGACTTCCTGCTGACGCCGCCACCGATGATGATCAGGCCGGGGGCCAGCAGTGCCTCCATGTGCTCGAGGTACTCGTCGACCTTGCCAGCCCAGTCACCCCAGCTCAGGTCTCCGGCCTCCCTGGCGTGTTCGGACGCCCGCTTCTCCGCGTCCTTGCCGCGGATCTCGATGTGGCCGAACTCGGTGTTCGGCACGAGGACGCCGTCGATGAACAGAGCGCTGCCGATTCCGGTGCCCAGGGTGAGCATCAGCACCGTGCCTCGCTCACCTCTGCCGGCGCCGAACCGCATCTCGGCGACTCCGGCGGCGTCGGCGTCGTTGAGGACTGTGACCTGCAGATCCGTCGCCGCACCGAAGTCCTTGGCGGCGTCCACGCCGATCCAGGAGTGGTCGAGGTTCGCCGCCGTTCGGATCACGCCGTCGATGACCACCCCGGGAAACGTGATCCCTGCCTTGCCCGTCCAGCCGAAGTCCTTCACGAGCCCCGTGACGACCGCCATGACCGCCTCAGGGGTGGCGGGCTGCGGCGTGTCCACCTTGCGCCTGTCGGCTAGCAGCAGGCCGGTCGAGGTGTCCACGGGGGCCGCCTTGACGCCCGTGCCGCCGATGTCGATGCCGAGCACATGACCCATCGGTGCCTCCAGTCCTCGGGGACAGCGTAGAGCCTCGGACTCGGCCGCGGGGCCTGGTGCAGCTCGCGCCATAGCACCCGTTCCCGGTGTAAGTCGGTAGCAGGCTATTTACCGGTTTGTCGGCGGGACGCGATTGACTGGTGGGATGGACAGGATCGTCATCGTCGGTGGGGGCGTGCTCGGCATGATGCACGCCGTACAGGCGCGCGGTCGCGGGCTGGACGTCGTCCAGCTGGAACGCGAGGCGGCGCCACGTGGCGCGAGCGTGCGGAACTTCGGCCTGGTCTGGGTCAGCGGCCGGGCACCGGGGCCGGAGCTGGCGCTCGCGAAGCGGGCCAGGGAGCTCTGGGAAGATCTCGCTGCCGAGGTTCCGGCGATCGGCTTCCGGCCGCATGGCTCGCTGACGCTTGCGGCGGACGACGCCGAGCTTGCGCTGCTCAAGGAGGCAGCGGAAATGCCGGACGCGGCGCAGCGCGGATTCGAGCTGCTGGATCCCGCGGCGGCCACGCACGCCAATCCCGCGCTGCGGGGCGAGTTCGCTGGCGCGCTGCTGTGCCGCAGCGATGCGATAGTCGAGCCCCGCGCGGTGCCAGCCGCGTTCCGTGATCACCTGCTGGCTACCAGCCCCGCCGTCGGCGCTGGATACCAGTGGCTACCCGGCCGCGAGGCAGTCGAGGTAGCGGCCCACGCCGTGCGCGACCACACGGGTACCTGGCACAAAGGTGACCTGGTGGTGCTGTGCACCGGCGCGGCCCACACCGGGGTCGCCGGCCGGCATCTGGCCGGGTATGACCGGCCACCCGTGCGCCGGGTCCGGCTGCAGATGCTGCAGACAGAGCCGTTCGGCACGCGGCTCAGCACGTCCGTGGCGGACGGCGACACCTTGCGCTACTACCCTGCGTACGATCTGCCCGCCCGGGCGCGCCTCGGACCGCAGGATCCTGCCGCCGCGGCGGCGGGCGCTCAGTTGCTGCTGGTCCAGCGGCTAGACGGGAGCCTGACGATCGGTGACACGCACGCGTACGGGGAGCCGTTCGGGTTCGATCTGGATGAGACGCTTTACGACCTGCTGCGTGGCCGGGCACAGCGGCTGCTTGGCACCGAGCTGCCCCGTACGAGGCGGCGCTGGGCCGGCGTGTACAGCCAGGTCACCGGCAGTGAGCTGTATCACCGGTCGGTCGTGACCGAGGGTGTCGTGCTGGTGACCGGACCTGGCGGGCGCGGCATGACCTGCTCCCCGGCCATCGCCGAGGAGACGTTCACCGGATGAAGGCGAGGACCATGCCGCACATCACCGTTGCCTGCATCGATATGGCAGGAACGACAGTGTCGGACGACGGCAGCGTGATGGCTGCGTTCGACGCCGCCGGAGCCGAATTCGGCCTCGTGCCGGGCGCGCCGGGTTACGACGTCGCGATGGACTATGTTCGCGACACCATGGGCCAGTCGAAGATCGAGGTATTCCGCCACGTCCTTGGCACCGAGGAGCGCGCGCAGGCCGGCAACCGGATCTTCGAGCAGGCCTACGCCGATTCCGTGCGCGCCGGGCTGGTGAGCCCGCTGCCGGGCGCGGCGGAGACGATAACCGCACTGCGTGCCGGTGGCGTCAGGGTCTGTCTCGCGACCGGATTCTCCCCGGCCACCAGGGACGCGCTGCTCGACGCGCTGGGCTGGCGGCCGCTCATTGACCTGGTGCTGTCGCCAGCCGACGCGGGCCGTGGCCGGCCGTGGCCGGACCTGCCGCTGACCGCGCTCATCCGGCTCGGTGGTGGCTCGGTAGCCGAGCTCGCGGTCGTCGGCGACACGCCGAGCGACATCGAGAGCGGGCTGCGGGCGGGCGCCGGCCTGGTGGCCGGCGTCACCACGGGGGCAGCCGACGCCGACGCGCTCGCGGCCGCGGGCGCGCCGCACATCCTGGACTCGGTGACCGGCGTGCTGCAACTGGCCGGACTGGCCGAGGGCCAGGTCAGGCTCGCCTGACCGGAGATGGCCACACGCCCTCCCGGTCGCCAGCACCCGGCCGCCGCAGCTAACTCACAGCTTCCAGGTAGCCGACCGGAGCGCCGCCACGTCGGCGTCGCTGCCGTCGAGTTGCACTCGTGCGGCCCCGGTACGGCCCATCACCCACATGGTCAGCTCGGCTGGGCTGCCGGTGACCGTGACCATCGGCGTCCGCGCCTTGGCGGTTATCCGCACCCGGCCGCCGTTCGCGCCGTGGGCGCGGACAAGCTCAACGCCGACCGGCACCTTGCGGAGCACGAACCTGGCGAGCCTCAGCCGGTCCCAGAGCTCGTCGGACACCGCCGGGTCAAGGTCCCTGGGCTGCCAGTCCGGCTGGGCCCGCCGGATGTCCTCATGATGCACGAAGAACTCGACGAAGTTGGCTCGCTCGTCGGCGCCGGGCAGGCCGAACGGGGACAGCCGCGGCGGACCGGTCCTGATCAGCTCGACAAGCTGCGGATATGGTGTGCGCTTCTGGAGAGCTGTCTGCACCCGCTTGGTGTAGGCAGCGAGCGGTCCGGCTACGATGCCGATCCCGGCGTCCGGGCGACGTTCCCGGAGCACGAGGTGAGCGGCGAGGTCGCCGGTCTGCCAGCCAGCGCAGAGGGTCGGACGGTCCGGACCAAGCTCGGCAAGCAGGTCGCAGACCGCAAGGCGCTCATCGCGGGCATGCGTCATGAGAGCAGATCGTAGTGATTGGGCAGCCGCGCCGGTAGGCGACTAGCCTGCTGGATAACTGCGGCAACCGGAGGACATGGACCGTGAGCACGACCCGCCTGCCCGGGCTGCGGGCGGGCTCGCCGCGTCAGGCGCTGGCCATGACGCTGCTACTCGGCGCCGTCGGCGCTGGCCTGGTATTCCTTGCCACGCGGCAGGGTTGGGCGCTGGTGCGGACCGTGCCGCCCCGGCCGCTGCCGGTCAGCCTGGTGCGGGTGACCGGAGCGGCGCTGGTGCCGTACGCGGACGCCCTGGTGCTGGTCGGCTTGGCCAGCCTCGCCGCGGTGCTCGCCACGAGGAAGCTGCTGCGCAGGCTCACCGGCGCGCTGCTCGCGGGCCTCGGGGCCGGCCTCGCCGTGTCGGCTTTCGCGGTGTCCCGCGCCGCTGCGATCAGCGCGGCGGCGGCCGCGAGCACGCCGTCGGGCTCTGGGGCCGGGTCGGTGACCCAGGGCAGCGGTGCTGGCTCATCGCTGGTACCGAACGTGGCGGGAGCCGCCCCGCATGTCGACTTCACCGCAGCGGGCTGGCAGGTCATGGCGGTGGCCGGAGCGGTGGCGATGATCGCGGCTGGCGTGCTGGTGGCGCTCAACGCGGACAAGATGGCCGTCATGTCGAGCCGTTATGACGCGCCAGGCGGCAAGGTCGACGTGCCGGTTGCCGGGCAGCGGACGCCGGCCGCCGTCGCGACGGACTCGGCGTCGGTCTGGGAGGCACTCAGCCGCGGCGACGACCCCACCGGGACCGGGACCTGAGGGGACAGGACACATGTCGTCAGCCGCAGTGCGCCGCAGGGGCGTGGTCAGCCTGGTCAGCCGCCTGCTCGTGGCACAGGCCGCGGTTTCCTTCGCTATCGCGCTGGCGTACCACCGCACCAGCGGCGGGTGGCTGCTGTTCACCGTCGTCACGACAGCGGGCGCTGTCGGCCTGGCCGCGTTGGTGCGGT
>JASHTT010000171.1 GCA_030040415.1 Streptosporangiaceae bacterium
CCCGATTCCCGTCACGCAGGTCAGCGTCCCGGTCAGGTCGCGGAACCCGACGGCCCTGACGAGTGCCGAAACGTCGCTGCAGAGCGCTCGAACGGTGTCGATGCTGCCGGAATCCGGCTTGACCACAACGACAAGGAAGATCGCGGCCTTGGTGAGCGGCGATACGACGGCTTGCGGCTCGGGGCCGCTCGCGGTGGTCACGCGTTCATCTTTCCCTACCGGCCTGCTTGTCGAGCACTCGGCCGTTAAGTTGGGACTTTTTCGGTCGTATTTACGGAAAAAGCCCCAACTTGAGGAAGTCGGCCGCCCGCGGCAGGAAGCGCGCGGACCGCGTAGCCAACGCCGCCGCCGGAAACGCCTTGGTGTCGCGGCCCCGGCAGGTCGCGAGCCGTGCGCTGGACAGGCCCGGCGACTTACTCAAGCGCGGCGCTGTCCGCCGCCCGAGCGAATCGCCCAATGAGATTGTGGGACTTTTCCGATATTCACCGGCAAACTGATGCGGCCGATCCGGCAAGGTGACTCATGATCATTTCATGGGTGTGCGCTTGCTGGGGCTATAGCACCAGTGAACGCACACCCACTAAACGATCAAGTGCTCGGTTTGCGACCGTTGTCCTATTTGTCAGGCCAAAAGTTGACGGAGCCGCGCCGGGTTAGGCTCTTAAGCGTGAGCGGTGGCAGGAAAGGCGGCGCTCGGCGGCTCCGGAGCGGTTCCTTGGGCGGAAACAACGGTTCTTGGCTGGGAAGCAGCGGCTCTTTGCGCCGAAACAGCGGTACTTGGCGCGGAACCAGCGATTCCTGGCGCGGAACCAGGCGCGGACACAACGGCTCTTTGGGCGGAAACAACGGCTCTTGGCGCGGAAACAACGGTGGCGGCTTCTTCATCAACGGACCCGACGGCGAGGATGTCCGTGCGCGGTTCGATGCCGAGGTCCGGGCTCGGTTCGGCGGCGAGGCCGTCGACCGGGTCCAGCGTGATCGGGCCCTGCGCGAGCATCCGCGCCAGCTGACCGCCCACGAGCGGGCACAACTGCAAGCCGCGCTCGCGCCGATCCTGCGCGACATGCGCGCTACCGGCGCCCCGCTGCCGGACATCGTGCCCGAGGCCCGTTTCGACCGGGGCGAAGAGTTCGTCTGCGCGTGGATCACCGAGGGTGGTCGTCAAGGTTGCGGCATTACCGTGTGGGTCTCGATGCCGCTGGCGGAGCAGGTCAGCGGGCTGGCTGAGCAACTGGCCGAGTGGGCGAGCGACGAGCAGCTTGGACGCACGCCGCCCTGGCCGGCCTGCCCTGACCATCCGGGTGAGCACCATCTGTGGCCAGACACCGAGGCCGGACAAGCGGTGTGGAAGTGTGGCGACCAGGCGGTGTCCCGAATCGGGGCGCTGCCGGGCAGTGAACCGGAATGGGAGGCACCGACATGACGAGCACGACGCAGGCGAAGGGCGCCAGTCCCGTGGACTTCGCGGCGTTCGGCGATTACGGCGACTTCCAGCCCAAGCGGCAGCCGCAACAGCCGGCCGGGGCGAAGCAGGGTGAGTTCGTCCGGGCCGCCTACCCGTTCCAGGGCCGGATCACCGCCGACGGCTCCAGCGGTTACAAGGCGGAGCCTGGCCGGTATCACCTGTACATCTCGTGGGCCTGCCCGTGGGCGAACCGGACCGCGATCGTGCGCGCGTTGCTCGGCCTGCAGGATGTGATCTCGCTGTCCGCCGTCGACCCGGTGCGCGACGGCAGGGGCTGGGCGTTCCGCGAGGGTGACGGCTACGGCCTCGACCCGGTGAACGGATTTTCCTTGCTGCGCGAGGCTTACGAGGCCACCGAGCCGGGCTACGACGGGCACATCTCGGTGCCGGTGCTGTGGGACAAGCAGCAAGGCAGGATCGTGAGCAACAACTTCCCGGACATCACGATCGACCTGGACACCCAGTTCGGCGAGTGGGCCGATCCGGCATACGACCTGTACCCGGATCGGCTCCGGCCGCAGATCGACGAGATCAACGACCTCGTTTACGCAACTGTCAACAACGGCGTGTACCGGTCGGGATTCGCCACCACGCAGGTGGCCTACCACGAGGCGGTGACCGGGCTGTTCGGATCGCTCGACCTGCTCGAGGAGCGGCTGGCCAGCCGCAGGTACCTGATGGGGGACCAGATCACCGAGGCCGACATCCGGCTCTACGTGACGCTGGCCAGGTTCGACGCCGTTTACTACTCGCACTTCAAGTGCAACCTGCGCAGGATCAGCGACTACCCGAACCTGTGGGGGTACGCGCGGGACCTCTACACGACACCCGCGTTCGGCACCACGACCAAGTTCGACCAGATCAAGCGGCACTACTACATGACGCACCCGCAGCTCAACCCGACGCGGATAGTGCCGGACGGGCCGCTGCTCGACTGGACCGCGCCGGCCGGCCGCGACCAGCTGGCCGGGTAGCGTGACGACCATGGACCAGTACGCGGACGCCAGCCGCCTGGTCGAGCGCTCGGCCGCCGCATACGTCCGCGGCATCCCCGAGCAGCCCGCCGACGACGGCTACTTCGGCCCCGGCAGCGTCGCCTGGCGAGTCAGCGCCGACCTCGCCTCGCCGGTCGCTGGCCTGCGGGCGCTGCTGATCCAGGCGCTGCATCCGCTCGCGATGGCGGGCGTCGATCAGCACAGCGATTGGCGCGAGGATCCCGTCGGCAGGCTCGCCGCGACATCTGGCTACCTTGCGACGGTTACATTCGGGGAACGCGCCGCTGCCGACAAGATCGCCGCGGTCGTCCGGCGGATACATGAGCGGGTCACAGGCGTGGATTCGGTGACCGGCCGTAGCTATGCCGCAGCCGATCCGGCGTTGCTGCTGTGGGTGCACGCCACCTTCGTTGACTCAGGCATCGCTGCCTGCGCGATGTTCGGCACGCCGCTGTCGGCAAC
>JASHTT010000172.1 GCA_030040415.1 Streptosporangiaceae bacterium
AGGCCAGCGCCGTCAGCGGCTGTTGGGGATCGACAAGCGTGCTGCTCCAGGCTGACGCGCCACCGGACGGATCGGTCGAGGTGAGCACGTAGCCGGCGGTCTGTTCCGGGTTGGTGGCCAGGGCAACGCACAGCGACGCGGTTGGGCAGGACACCGCAGTGATGACAGGGTCCTCGGCGTCGACGCTGGTCAGCTGCCACGTGCCGGCGGCCGGATCGGTAGAAATGATCACGTCGCCGCGATTGTCGGCGGCCACGCAGAGCGAGGTGGACGGGCACGCCACGGACGTGACCTGCGTACTGCCCCCTACGCCTGTCCCGGCCTGCCAGTCGGACCCGCCGCCCGCCGGGTCACTGGAAGTGAGCAGCTGGCCGCCGTTGCTTGTCGACCCGACGCACAGGCTCGCCGACGGGCACGATATGCCGTCGATGCTCCCTATGGCACCGGACACGCCGCCGACCTGCCAGGCGCTGGCCCCGCCCGTCGGGTCGGCCGACGTGATGAGTACCTGCTCCACGCCGTCCTCGTTCGGACCGTAACCGACACACGCCGAGGCACTGGGGCACGACAGCGAGGTCACCTCCGAGCCCACGGCCGCGCGCTTCCACGAGGAGGCGTCGCCCGGGTCAGTCGAGGTGAGGATGTTCCCGCTTTCGTCGGAGGCGACGCACAGTGACGCGCTGGCGCAAGCAAAGCCGAACAGATCCGCCGACCCCTCGACGTCGGTGACCTTCCAGGCCGATGCCCCGCCAGTCGGGTCGGATGAGGTCAGCACCTGACCGTCGTTGTCGTCCGCCGCGCAGAACGACGTGGTCGGGCACGACCCCGCCCATATCCGGTTGCCCTTGTCGATGGAGAGCGTGTGCCAGCTGGCCTTGGCGCTGAACGGGTCGGTCGAGTATCTCAGGAACCCGGTCCCGCCGCCCAGGCACAGCGACCTGCTCGCGCAGGTCAGCCAGTCGAGACCGACATTGCGCCACAGATGCCACGCAGCAAACCCCGCACTGAGGTCGGACGAGGTGAGGAGCCCGGAGCCGCTGTCTATCGCCGCGCAGTCCACCTGCGGCCCGGTCGAGCCTGGCACGCACGTCAGGTCCTGGATTTGGTCTGACTCGCCAGCACTGGCAATGGACTCCGGGGGACCGACCAGCTTCCACGACGTCGGCCCGCCGGTCGGGGCACTGCTGATGTAGGTGCCGCCGTACCAGTCAATGGCCACGCACTGCGAGGCGCTCGCGCACGACGCGGCCCGCACCGGATAGGAGCCCGCATATGGTGGCTGCTCGACGTTTACCGGCGCCGACCAGCCGTACAGGTAGGCCGGATGGAAAACGGCCTGCGCCGTCCCCGCCGTGGGCAGCACCACCGCTGCGCAGATCGCGACCGCGACGAGCACGCGACCGCACCACGTCGGCAGCCGCCGGCCCGCATGCTCTTCCGCCCGTCCCCGCATCGCGTCCGCCTTCTCTGCGCCATAACCCAGCCACCAGGTCCCGCGGTCAGTGTGACACCCAGAGCGCGGCCGCTGGAAGGCTGACGGCCCACCCTGTGGCAACCTACTTTCGTGCCGCGCAAAGTTGCGCGGCACGAAAGTTTTGCTAGGCTGACCGCGTGACACAGGGCGATGCCGCGGGGGAGAGTGCCTCCGGCCCGGACTGCCCGAACGCCGCCGGCCTCAGGGAGCGCAAGAAGTTCGCGACCCGGCAGGCGCTTCGCCGCGCGGCGATCCGGCTGGCGATCGAGGGCGGGCTGGACAACGTGCTGGTCGAGGACATCGCCGAGGCAGCGGGGGTCTCGGCGCGCACGTTCAACAACTACTTCACCAGCAAGTACGAGGCCATCTGCTCGCTGGCCTTCGACCGCGCCGTCCGGATCGGCAACGCCCTGCTCGAGCGGCCGGCCGCCGAGCCGCTGTGGACCGCCATCACCAACGCCGTGATGTCGGAGTACGGCAGCGCCGACCGCGCGCCGGACGAGGAGTGGCTGGCCGGGGTGCGGCTGGTTACCAGCACGCCTGAGTTGCGCGGCGAGTACCTCAAGGTCCAGGCGATGACGCAGTACTCGCTCGCGGGCGCGATCGCGGCGCGGTCCGGGCTGAAGACCGATGCCAGCGCGTTCCCGCGGATACTCGCGGCCGCGGTGACGGCAGCCGTGCAGGCCGCGCTGGAGACCTGGCTGCACGCCGACCCGCCGGTGGCACTCGCCCCGCTGATCCGCCGCTCGCTGCGCCAGCTTGCGGACGGCATGCGCGACGTGCTGCCCGGAGTTCCGGAGACCGCCGACACCGGCTAACGGCCGTGGCGGCACGTAGACCCGTTCCCTGTGTAAACCTGCCGGATACCTGAAAGAGACCCATGCTGCTCCGACTCCTGCGCACCTATCTGCGCCCGTACCGCGGCCGGCTGGCGCTGGTCCTGGTGCTGCAGCTCGCGCAGACGCTGGCGACGCTGTACCTGCCCACGCTGAACGCCGACATCATCGACAACGGCGTGCTCGCGCACGACACGCACTACATCCTGACCACGGGCGGGTTCATGCTCGCCATCACGCTCGTCCAGATCTGCTGCGCGGTATGCGCGGTGTACTTCGGCGCGCAGGTCGCGATGGCACTCGGCCGGGACGTGCGGCGCGCGATCTTCGGCCGGGTGCAGCGGTTCTCCGACCGTGAGGTGAGCCACTTCGGCACGGCGTCGCTGATCACCCGGACGACGAACGACGTGCAGCAGGTGCAGATGCTCGCGATCCTCAGCTTCACCTTGCTGCTGTCGGCACCGATCATGTGCATCGGCGGCATCATCCTGGCGCTGAACCAGGACGTGCGGCTGTCCACGCTGCTCGTCGTCGCGGTACCGCTGCTCGCCGTGATCGTGACGCTGATCATCTCCAGGATGCGGCCGCTGTTCCGGCTGATGCAGGAGCGGCTGGACAACATCAACCGGGTGCTGCGCGAGCAGATCACCGGGGTGCGGGTGATCCGCGCGTTCGTCCGCGACCCGGCGGAGCGGGACCGGTTCGGGGCGGCGAGCGGCGAGCTGTTCGACGTGGCGCTCGGCTCCGGCAAGCTGATGGCGCTGATGTTCCCGTCGGTCATGCTGGTGCTGAACTTGTCCACCGCGGCCGTCATCTGGTTCGGCGGGCACCTGGTCGCCGACGGCAGCATGCACGTCGGCTCGCTGACCGCGTTCATCACCTACCTGGCCCAGATCCTCACCGCCGTGATGATGGCGACGTTCATGTTCATGCTGGTGCCACGCGCTGAGGTCAGCTCGGAGCGGATCATGGAGATCATCGACACCGAGGTAGCGCTCGGCCCGCCGGAGCGCCCCGTCCAGGCGCAGCCTCAGCCGGGCAGGGTAGAGCTGCAGGCGGTGGAGTTCCGGTATCCGGGTGCCGAGCAGCCAGTGCTGGCCGGGATCAGCCTCACGGCGCTGCCCGGCCAGACGACCGCGATCATCGGCGGCACCGGCAGCGGGAAGACAACCCTGGTCAGCCTCATACCGCGGCTGCTCGACGTGACGGCCGGCAAGCTGCTGGTCGGCGGCGTGGACGTGCGCGAGCTTGACCCGGCGCTGCTGTCGAAGTCGATCGGCCTGGTACCGCAGAAGCCGTACCTGTTCTCCGGGACGGTCGCCAGCAACCTGCGCTACGGCAACGCCGAGGCGACCGATGACGAGCTGTGGCGGGCGCTGGAGATCGCGCAGGCCCGCGACTTCGTCGAGCGGATGCCGGACGGGCTGCAGTCGCCGATCGCCCAGGGTGGCACGAACGTGTCCGGCGGGCAGCGGCAACGGCTCGCGATCGCCAGGGCGCTTGTGCACACGCCGGCCGTGTACCTGTTCGACGACTCGTTCTCCGCGCTGGACTACGCCACCGACGCACGGCTGCGGGCCGCGCTGGCGGCGGAGGTGACAGGCGCGACGATGATCATCGTGGCCCAGCGGGTGAGCACGATCCGGGGCGCGGACCAGATCGTGGTGCTGGACGGCGGCCAGATCGCCGCTCGCGGCACGCATGCCGAGCTGATGGCGACCAGCGGCACCTACCGGGAGATCGTGCTCTCCCAGCTGACCGAGCAGGAGGCCGCGGCGTGACCGGGGGACAGGACCAGAACGGTGCACCCGTGGCTAACGGGGCCGCTGGGCCCAGCGGGCCAGCCGGGCCTGGTGAGGCGCCCGGACAGAACGGGGGACCGGACGGTACGCCCGCGGTCCGCGGCGTTGGCGAGCGGGCGACCCCGCAACGCGGGCCTGGCCCGTCCGGTGGTCTCGGGCCGGGTCCGGGGCGCGGACCGGGTGCGTTCATGGGCGGCATGCCCACGGAGAAGGCGCTGGACTTCGGCGGATCGAGTCGCCGGCTGGCCGGCATGCTGCGCCCGCAGCGGGCGCTGGCCATGTGCGCGCTGGCGCTGGCGATCAGCAGCGTGACGCTGACCGTGCTCGGCCCGCGCATGCTCGGTGAGGCCATCAACGTGGTGTTCTACGGCGTCGTCTCGCACCGCGGGACCGACTTCGGGCATGTTGCGCAGATCCTGCTCGTGGTGGTCGGGCTGAACATCGGCAGCGCGGTGTGCGCGCTATTCCAGGGCAGGCTCACCGCGACCCTCGTGCAGCGGACCGTATTCAGGCTCCGCGAAGAGGTGCAGGCCAAGCTGTCACGGCTGCCGCTCAGCTACTTCGACGGCCAGCCCCGCGGCGAGATCCTCAGCCGGGTCACCAACGACATCGACAACCTCGGCCAGTCCCTGCAGCAGACGCTGAGCCAGCTGGTGACGTCGATGCTCACGATCGTCGGCGTGCTGGTCCTGATGTTCGTCATCTCCTGGGAGCTGGCGCTCATTGCGCTGGTGACGATCCCGGCCTCCGCGTTTGCCATGCGGAAGATCGCGGGCCGGGCCCAGCCGCAGTTCATCAGCCAGTGGCGGTTCACCGGCAAGCTGAACGGCCACATCGAGGAGATGTACACCGGCCACGCGCTGGTCACCGCGTTTGGCCAGCGCGAGCAGGCGATGCAGGCCTTCACCGAGCAGAACGAGGCCCTGTACGAGGCCAGCTACCGGGCGCAGTTCATCTCCGGCACCATCCAGCCGGTGATGATGTTCTTCTCCAACCTCAACTACGTGCTGGTAGCGGTCGTCGGCGGGCTGAAGATCGCGTCCGGCGCCCTGTCGCTCGGGGCTGTCACCGCGTTTATCCAGTACTCACGGCAGTTCAGCCAGCCGCTGACGCAGGTCGCCAGCATGGCTAACCTGCTGCAGTCCGCCGTCGCGTCGGCGGAGCGGGTCTTCGCGCTGCTGGACGCTGACGAGCAGCAGGCTGACTCCGCCACGTCGGCCAGCCTGGCCGGCCCGGTCCGCGGCCGGGTCGAGTTCCGCGACGTGTCGTTCCGCTACCTGCCGGACCGGCCGCTCATCGAGCAGGTGTCGCTCACCGTGCAGCCCGGCCAGACCGTCGCGATCGTTGGGCCCACCGGCGCGGGCAAGACCACGCTGGTGAACCTGCTCATGCGGTTCTACGAGATCGACTCCGGCGCGATCCTGCTGGACGGCGTGGACACCGCCACGATGCGCCGGGAGGAGCTGCGCGCGCTGACCGGCATGGTGCTGCAGGACACCTGGCTGTTCGGCGGCACGATCGAGGAGAACATCGGTTACGGCCTGGCCGGCGCCAGCCGCGACCAGGTCGTGGCGGCGGCCAAGGCGACCTACGTCGACCGGTTCGTGCGCACACTGCCGGACGGCTACGACACGGTGCTCGACGACGACGGCACGAACGTCAGCGCGGGGGAGCGGCAGCTGATCACGATCGCCCGGGCATTCCTCGCCAGGCCGGCCGTGCTGATCCTGGACGAGGCGACGAGCTCGGTGGACACCCGGACCGAGGTGCTCATCCAGCGGGCCATGGCTTCGCTGCGGGAGGGCAGGACCAGCTTCGTCATCGCGCATCGGCTGTCCACGATCCGCGACGCCGACGTCATCCTCGTGATGGAGGACGGGCGCATTGTCGAGCAGGGTACGCACGCCGAGCTGCTCGAGGCCGGTGGTGCCTACGCCCGGCTCTACCAGGCCCAGTTCGCCCAGGCCATGGCGGAGGTCGGCTGACCGCGCGGCTCGAGCTCGGCTGACCGGTGCTGACGCGGTCGGCCAGCGTGGCGGAGCGCTCATGCGCGCTCAGGGTTGCTCGGGCTCCAGAGTCAGCGCCGCCTGTTCCTCGTTGCGCGTGGTGCGTGCGGAGTCCCCGGCGTGCGGGTGCAGCCGGAATGCCTGAGCCGTGGCCACTACCGCCACGAGCGCGAGCAGCAGGAAGGCGACGCTGTAGGCGGTCTTGCCGGTGGCCGTGCCCGGGAGCAGCCGGCCCAGCGGGCCGCCGAGGCGCAGCGCGACGGTTGCCGCGGCGATCGCGAGGCCGGAGGCGAGCTGTGTGGTGGTGGCGGCCAGCGTGTTGGCGTCGCGCATCTCCGCAGGCTCGATCTCGGCCAGGCCAACGGTGTTATACACGGTCAGCGCGGCCGACCGCGCGGCCCCGCTGACCAGCGCGAGCGCTGCGATGACGGCCAGCGGCGTCGCAGCGGAGATCAGCGCGAGGCCGGCCATGCTCAGCGCCATGCATCCGGTGGAGGTGACCAGCAGCGGCCGGAACCCGAACCTGTTGATGAGCGGCGTGGTGGCCGGCTTGATGCCGACGTTGCCGACGAAGATGAAGGCCGTGACGGCGCCCGACTTGACCGGGCTCCAGCCGAACTGCGTCTGGAACAGCAGCGGCAGCAGGAACGGCCCGGCACCGACGACAAACCAGTACAGGAACCCGCCGGTCTGCGCGACGCGGAACGTCGGCACGCGCAGCGTCCGGAGGTTGAGCAGCGGATATGGGGTACGGGACAGGTGCCAGGCCGCGCCCGCCAGCAGCGCGACTGACACCGCGGCGAACGCGGCAGTCTGCGCGGGCGGCGGCGCCGGGCGCGACACGAGGCTGGCGGCGTAGGTGAGGCCACCGAGGCCGGCGCAGGTCAGGGCCACGCCAACCCAGTCCAGCGGCGGCGGCGCGGCGGCCGCGCCGCCGGGGCCGGTACCCCGGACGAGCCGCCAGGCGACGCAGAACGCGATGACGCCGAGCGGGGCGTTGATGAGGAACAGCCAGTGCCACGATGCGTACGTGGTGATCAGGCCGCCGGCGAGCGGGGCTATGACCGGCGCGACCAGGCCGGGCCAGACGACGTAGGACATGACCCGGATCAGGTCCCGCTTCTCCGCGGCGGAAACCACCATGGTCCGTCCAACCGGCACCATCATCGCGCCGCCAGCACCCTGCAGGACCCGCATGGCCACCAGTTCGCCCAGGCTCCCGCTGGCGGCGCAGGCCACCGACGCGACGGTGAAGATCGCGATCGCGGACAGGAAGATGAGCCGGTTGCCGAACCGGCGGGTCAGCCAGCCGCTCAGCGGGATCAGCACGGCCAGGGTCAGCAGGTAGGCGGTGATCACCAGGCCGACCTGGGCCGGCGCGACGTGCAGTGAGCGGGCGATCCGCGGGCTGGCGGTGACAACGATGGTGCCGTCGAGCATCTCCATGAAGAAGCACCCGGCGACGAGCAGTGCGATGTTGCGCTGGCCCCTCTGAATCACCACGCTGATTATGCACTGCCCGGGCGGCTGCAGCCGCCAGGGCTTTTCGCGGAGACGCCGCCGCAGACCCGGCGCGACGGATGTCCTCGCGTTTCACAATTGCACAAGGCTTGCCTGGGGGAGTGCCCGGGCCGGGGGCGCTCGGGCTGGGGTTGCTCGGGCTGGGGTTGCTCAGGCCTCTGCCGGGCGCGTCAGCGCGGCAGCTGCGCTGACGGTGTTCGACATCAGCTGCGCCGTCGTCACCGGACCGACACCGCCGGGCACCGGCGACAATGCCGCCGCCACCACCGCGACGCCAGCCGCATCGACGTCGCCCACCAGCCCTCCGTCGGCCGTCGGGTTCGTGCCCACGTCGATC
>JASHTT010000173.1 GCA_030040415.1 Streptosporangiaceae bacterium
CGCTGGCTCCTCGGCATGACGCCGATCGAGGCGAGCACGATGGCGCTGTCGCTGATCGGCCTCGGCGTAGCGATCTACGCGACGATCGTGCACCTCGCGGGCATCCAGCCGTACTGCCCGGCCGGCGGCGGGATCGTCAACTGCGAGGAGGTCATGACCAGCTCGCAGTCGGTGGTGTTCGGCATCTTCCCGGTGGCCGAACTCGGCCTGGCGTTCTTCGTGTTCATGATCGCGATCAACACGCCGTGGGCCTGGCGAGCGAAGTTCCCTCGCTTCCTTGACCGGTTCGGCGGTCGGAAGCTCAGCGAGCGCCCCGAGCTGATCAGGTGGGCACGCCTCGGCGCGGTCATCGTCGGAATGGGCTTCGCGATCTACCTCATTTACGCCGAGCTTGTCCAGATCGGCCACATTTGCCTGTGGTGCACGAGCGTCCACATCGTCACGTTCCTGTTGTTCATCATCATCGTTTTCAATGCCAGCTTCTCCTGGAACAGGGCGGACCAGTCCGCCCCCGGGACCTGACGCCCGCCCGAGCGAGCGGCAGCGGATAAGCGACGGCAGTTAACTGATTCGGAAGGCAGATTCACCGGAATGGGCAAGGCTGAGCGGAATAGGGCTCGTAGCGCGAGGGAGCGGATCGCCGCTCAGCAGGCCGCTGCGCGGCGGGCGGAGATGCGCCGCAGGGCGCTGATGGCGGGCGGCAGCGTCTTCATCGTCATCGCGATCGTGGTCGGCCTCGTTGTCGCCCACTCGCTGTCCGGTTCGACGCCACCGGCCAAGGCCGCGGCGGCGCAGAGCGACGCCACCGTGGCGAGCGAGATCACCAGCATCCCGGCCAGCGTTTTCGACTCGGTCGGCGCCGGGCCTAGCGGTTCCAGCGCGGTCGACCCGCTGACCAAGATCTCCGGCAAGGCGCTGACGGAGAACGGCAAGCCGGAGATCCTCTACGTCGGCGCCGAGTACTGCCCCTACTGCGGAGCTGAGCGCTGGGCGATCACGACGGCGCTGAGCCGGTTCGGCACCTTCTCCGGGCTGCACTTCATCCACTCGTCAAGTACGGACGTGTACTCCAACACCGCGACGCTGTCGTTCTACAAGTCGACGTACACCAGTAAGTACGTGTCGTTCACGCCGGTGGAGACGGAGACCGTAACCGAGCAGACACTGCAGACCCCGACCTCGGCGCAGGAAGCGCTGGTCACCAAGTACGACGCGCCGCCCTACGTCTCGGAGTCGGGCTCGATCCCGTTCGTCGACTTCGACAACAAGTACATGATCAGCGGTGCCCAGTACCTGCCTTCTGTCCTCGGCAGCGATGCCAACCCCGACTCTTCCCACTTCGGGCTCGACTGGTCGCAGATCGCCAAGGACCTGCAGAACCCGAACAGCTCCGTGGCGCAGTCGGTGCTCGGCGCGGCGAACCACATCACCGCCGCGATCTGCCAGCTGACCCACGGCCAGCCCGGCAGCGTCTGCAAGTCGTCGGCGGTGACGTCGGTAGGCAGCGACATCTGAGAGACGACAGGCCCGCCGCCGCTGCCGCGGCGGCGGGTGCCATGATGGTTCTGCGCGGCGCTAACGGAGCACGGGAAGCCGTCGGGGAGCATGGGCAAGGCTGATCGGAACAAATCGCAGTCCGCCAGGGAGCGGATCGCAGCCCAGCAACGCCAGGCTCACGAGGCTGAGGTCCGCCGCCGGGCGGTGTTCATCGGGGCCATTTCGCTGGTTGTCCTCGCCGTCGCCGGCATCCTGCTCAACACGCTGCTTAACTCGGCGACGCCCAAGCCGCCGGCCACCACTACCACCCCGCCGACCGGGCAGGCCCTGCCCGCCGGGGTACAGGCCAAGGTCACCAGCGTCCCGGTCAGCACACTGACGGCGGTCGGCGCGGGCAGCGTGGTGTCGGGCGCGATCAGGCCCGTGGCCGGTGCCCCGCTGACTAGCGGCGGCAAGCCCGAGATGCTCTACATCGGCGCCGAGTGGTGCCCGTATTGCGCCGCGGAACGCTGGGCGATGGCAGTGGCGCTGAGCCGGTTCGGTACCTTCTCGACCCTGCGCGGCGTGCACTCGTCGTCCACCGACGTATATCCGAGCACCGCAACGCTGACGTTCTACAAGTCCACCTACACCAGCAAGTACCTGGTCTTCACGCCGATCGAGAACGAGGCAGTGAACAGGAGCCTGCTGATGTCTCCGACGGCCGCGCAGACGGCGCTGTGGAATAAGTATGAGCCGGGCGAGGGCTACCCGTTCATCGACATCGGGAACAGGTTCTTCGCCTCGGCCACCTATGATCCGGGCGTACTTGCCGGCCTGTCGTGGAGCCAGATCGCGACCGATCTGCACGACCCGTCCTCGCCGGTGGCGCAGGGCGCCGTCGGCTCGGCCAACCTGCTCACTGCGGCCATCTGCAAGGTCACCGGCAACATGCCGGCCGACGTCTGCACGACCGCTCCGGTCACGTCGGTATCGAGCCAGCTCTAGGCTCGGCTCGCCTCAGCGGCTAGTCGGCGGCGATGTGGCAGACGGCCTCGACGTTGTTGCCGTCAGGGTCGCGGACGAACGCGCCGTAGTACTCGTCGTCATACTCGGGCCAGACCCGTGGCTCGTACAGCACCTGCGCGCCGGCCCGCAGAGCGGCCTCGAAGAACGCCCGGACTGCTGCCCGGGTAGCCGCCGTGAAGGCGAGGTGGGATTCGCGGAACCCCTCGCCGGTGACGTGCGGGCCTATCCAGAACTCGGCGTCCGGCGGCACCCCATAGCCGATGGTCGTGCCGAAGTCCAGGACACGGGTGCCACCGAGGGGCGCGAGTACCGCGTCATAGAAGAGCGCACTCGCGGCGACGTCAGAACACTGGATGGACACATGATCGATCATGCGGACATCCTCGCGCACAAGGGGCTCGGCCCGCGATGATCAACTGATGTCGTCCCACTCGCCGGAGCGGATGGCTAGCTTGAGGACTTGGAACTCTTCCGCGGTGTACTTAACGACTGCACGAGGCGCGGTGGAACTGCGCATCAGTATGAAATCGCCGTACTTAGCGATCTCTGGGCATTCCCCCGCCGCACAGCGTGTCGATTTGCGCCATTTAACCGGCTTAAGCCGGACGTCATATAGCCTCATACCAGACCTTTTGGCCTTTCGGACTTATGCCGACCTCAGACGCGAGCCCCACATGCAAGCCTGGAACGGGAATGGCTTCAGGGTGATCGTAGGAGAATTAGTACCACAGATGGCTTGTGGACACGCACGGACCTGGCTTCTTTCGCGATCGACGCCCGGATCGGACCGGGCAGCGCGGCCTAGTGGCCATACACGGCCGGGCTCAGCGGGCACAGCCTGTGCCGGGCCTGGAACTTGGCCGCTGCTACCGACCTGACGCTGGCGCATGAGGGCGCGGAACCAGGCCGCACGGCGAGCACGATCGACGTCATGGCCACCATGACCGCCAGCGGGAAGAACAGCACGGCGCTGCGGCGCCGGGTTACCCGCCTGAGCCGCAACGCCGCAGTCATGACCCGCGCCATCTGGTGCAAGGCGGCGAGCAGGAAACCCAGCGGCTGGCGCCTTTCCTCGATGCGGGGGATATCCTCGCCGCCGGTCAGTCTGGCGAACGTCGCATAAAGGGCGGCAAGGTTAGGATCAGACTCTTGCAGTGCGCTCTCAATGCGTTCCAGGGCTTTCTCCTGGCGTGCAGGCAGGCCCACCGAACACCTCCCAGTCCTCCCCCAACCTAACAAGCAGGTCCGGGGCAGGCAGCGCAGGCCTCACCGGCCCGGTGCAGCCCCCGACCCGCAACCCTGAGCAAACCGGCACCACCACGGCTAGCGTGGGCGGCGCAAGGCACTGAGCTAACAAGGAGACCACCAGCATGTCGAGCCAGATTGTGTACGAACTCGTCATCGGCGTCGCGGTCTTGGCGTTCCTGGTGTACCGGCAGTTGCAGGCGCGCCCGGTCAGTCAGGCACGTCAGCGGCTCGGCCTGATACTCGGCTTGATCGGCCTGATCGAGACGGTGAATTACGTCCGGGGCCACAGCGGAACGGTGATTGTCGCTGCCCTAGCCGGTAGCCTGGTGCTCGCCGCGGGATTCGGCGCCATTCGGGCCGCAACGGTAAGGATCTGGATGCAGGACGGGCGGCCCTGGTCGCAGGGAAGCTGGCTGACGGCAACGCTCTGGGTCGTGGCGGTCGCAGCGCACCTGGGCTATGACGCACTGCTCGGCAGTCACAAGGGGCTGAGCGGACTTGGCTCGGCCACCGTCTTGCTGTATCTCGCGATCAGCCTGCTAGTGCAGTACCTCATCGTGGACTACCGTGCCCGCCGGCTCGGCGCCCAGTCCGCGAGCCAGCCGGGCCCGTTCGCGTCGGGATGAGCGAGCAGGAGGGCGTCCCTGGCGAAGGGCCCTACGACCTCGCCGTGATCGGCGCCGGGATCGTGGGGCTGGCTGTGGCGCGCGAGTTCCTGCGCCGCCGCGGCGGAGCGCGGGTGATCGTCGTCGACAAGGAACAGGCAGTCGGTCGGCACCAGACAAGCCACAACTCCGGAGTGATACATCGCGGGGTGTACTACCGGCCCGGCTCGCTGAAGGCGCGGCTGTGCGTCGAGGGCGCCCAATTGATGGAGGAGTTCTGTGACGAGCACGCGGTGCCCTACGAGCGCTGCGGCAAGCTCATAGTCGCCGTGACCGAGGCAGAACTAGCCCGCCTGGACGAGCTCGAGGCGCGGGGCCGCGCCAACGGCGTGCCGGGGCTGCGCCGGCTGGGAGCCGGCCAGATCGCCGACGTGGAGCCAGAGTGCGCCGGCCTCGGGGCGCTGCACTCGCCGGCCACCGGGATCGTCGACTACGGCGCAGTGGCCGAGGCGCTCGCGGCTGAGTTGCGGGCGGCCGGCGCGGTGCTTGCGCTCGGCACGGAGATCACCGCGATGACCAGGAGTGGCGGTCACACGGTGCTGCGCCACGGCGCAGGCTCGGTCCGTGCCGGCTGGGCCATTGTGTGCGCCGGGCTCTGGTCGGACCGCCTGGCGACCGCGTCCGGCGCGTCAGCAGACCCGCGGATCGTCCCGTTCCGCGGCGGGTACCTGCAGCTTGCCGCGGGTCAGCGCCAGGTCGTGCGCGGCATGGTCTACCCGGTGCCCGATCCCGAGCTGCCATTTCTGGGCGTGCACGTGACCAGGCATGTCGGCGGACACGTGCTGCTTGGCCCGACCGCGCTGCTGGTTGCCGCGCGAGACGCATACAACCTGCGCACCGTCCGGGTGCGGGACGTAGCCGCCACGCTGACATGGCCGGGAACGTGGGAAGTCGGCAAGCGGTTCTGGCGCACTGGACTGCACGAGATGCGGATGGCATCCAGCCGGGCGGCATTCGTGCGAGCCTGCGCGCGGTATGTGCCGGCCATCGAGGGCATGCGGCTCGACCGCGGTACCTTCAGCGGCGTCCGCGCACAGGCGGTCGGCAGGGATGGGCAGCTGCTGGACGACTTCGCGATCTCGCACACTCCGGGGGCCACGCACGTCAGGAACGCCCCCTCCCCGGCAGCAACCTCGTCGCTTGCGCTCGCCAGGGAGCTTGTCGATTCCTACGAGTTGACACGCGCGACTTGAGGCGCGCTGGTCGGTCTGCAGAGGGACCTTGCCGGACGCCGCCCCGAGGCGGGCAGCTCGGTCAGCGGAGAACTCCGGCGACATGCAAGCCGAGGGCGGCCGCGCCGAACTGGGCCGGCACGAGCAGCAGTCCGGCCGCGCTGAACTGCCACGCGCTGAGCCGTGCGCCGTCGTCGGCGGCGATTCGGCGGGTTATAAGCGTAGCCACCGAACCCGTTATGAGCAGGTTGGGGCCGATCGACGCGGCGAGCACGGTTGCCCACAGCCCTGTCGTTCCCGTTGGCAGCATCGCCGCGGCGGCCGGCAGATTTCCCGCGACGGACGCGATCGCTGAGCCGCTGGCGAGTTCACCGGGGAAGCCGCCGTGCAGCGTGAGCGCGGCGCCGGCGAGCGCGCGAATCGCGGACGCGATCAGGTACAGCGGCAGCAGGTCCGACAGCAGCCCGGGGGAGAGCGATGCGTGCCCGGCGACGCGTGCGGCCGCCTTCCCGGCCGGCGATCCCCGTCTCGCCGTGGGAGCGCGGCGGGCTGCCGACGACCAGATCGTGAGCGGGCCCAGTGTCACCAGGGTGACCAGCAGCCACGGCAGCCAGGAGTCGGCCAGGTAGCCGACGGAAGATAGGTGCACCCGGCCCAGCAGGAGAAGGTTGGTGACGTTGGAGGTAGGCAGCAGGAACGACGTCGCGTTGGCTGTCGCAGCGATCGACAGCGCGAGCCGCCCGGTGGCGAGCCCGCGCACGCGCAACGCGACGGGCATCGCGACGAGCACGGCCACGTCGAGGTTGACGAGGCCGCTGAGCAGCGCTGTGAACGCCAGGATCGCGGCGCAGGACCCCACCCGTGAGCCATGGTCGGCAATGACGTACCGCTCGAGCAGCGCGAACGCGCCAAGCCGGTCGGCGAGCACCGCTGCGAGGATGATGGCGGCCAGGGTGAGGA
This sequence comes from Streptosporangiaceae bacterium, assembly GCA_030040415.1. Taxonomy (GTDB): domain Bacteria; phylum Actinomycetota; class Actinomycetes; order Streptosporangiales; family Streptosporangiaceae; genus JAJYUU01. Next base: position 6,551 of record JASHTT010000173.1, read on the forward strand.
ACGGCCGGACTGTCGCCGTGGCCGCAGCGACCGCCGCGTGCGATATGAGGACTGCAGCCAGCACGCCCAGCACGGCGGCTGCCGTCCACAGGATCAGCCGAATCGGGTCCTGCCGAGGGTTCGTGCGGGTCGGGTCCGACGCGGGTGGCGTCAGTCCGGCTTCGCCGCGGCTGTTCACACTGGCTGCCGCCTGGCCGTCCTGCCTCCGCAAAGATGACACGATCACGGCAGGTATGTTCACGATCTTGGGCGCAATTGAACGCGTAGTTCTCCTATCTGGAGCTAGAATTACTGGTAGATGGCCACGGTGCGCGGTTCATCGCTCGAGAGGCAATGTTACACGATAATGTCAGATTATGATCGCGAGCACGAGGACGAGTTGCTGGCTATCCCGCGTCTCGCCGAGCGCGTCGGAGTGACTGCTCGCGTGCTGCGGTACTGGGAGGACCTGGGGCTGATCAGCCCGACCAGAGAGCACGGCAAACTGCGTTACTCGCCGCGCGACGTGGCGATAGCGCGGCTGATCCGCAGGCTGCTCGCCGCGGGGGAGGGCGTTGAGGGCATCAGGATGCTGCGGCGCCTCGCCGAGCGCGACGTCCGTCGCGCGGCCGGCACCGGCGACGAGACCGCACTAGCCGAGGAGGCGCTGCGCATTTTGTATCAGCGCAAGGCCTTTCGCGAGGAATCCGGCATGGACGAGGAGCACTACCCGGACGACAGGCCAGCGGGTCCGCCGCACCCGGGTCCGCCGCACGCGGGTCCGGCTGACAGAGGCCGTCCGCATCCGGGTCCGAAGCGGCCCGGACCCACGCCGCGGTCGGCGGCAGATGCAGGCGGAGATCACTCAAAGTAACGGCGTGGCCGCCATGGGTCGCGGTGGCATCCCGGGTATAGTTGCTTCATCGGGGAAGTAACGCAGAGTGCTTGATCGATGACAAAATCAGGGCATATGGACTTAGCCTTCCGGCCGCGTCGATGCCTCGCGGTGCCGGATCGGGTCGGCGGCGGGAGCCGACGTGCTCTTGCCGCCGTCTGGGGCTTGTGAGGAGCCTGAATGGCCACGTCGGGGAGCACCACCCCTGTTCCGCGCGGACGTACCCGATGGCGGCGCTTCGCCATCATCCTGCTGCCCGCCGCAGCAATGGCTGCGGTGCTGGTCGTGCTGACGGCACAAAGCGTCCTCGCCGTGTCGTTCGCGATCTCGGGCACGCCATTCACGGTGACTGCGAAAAGGCTCAACGGCATCGGCTTTGAGCAGTTCGGCGTGCTCGACCACTCGATACTCAACAACCTCCCGGGCAATACCAACGAGATAGTGCTGACGGCCAACGCGATCCGCTCCGCGACGCTCACGCACCTATGCCAGCAACTCACGCTTGGCGGCCTGACCTTGCGGATTACCGCCGGCTTCGGCAGCACTCCTGTCACGGCAACCGACTTGGTCGTCGACGCGGACAAGTTCTCCGGGAACGCGTCGTTCCACAACATCACCATCGGCCAGGACGCGAGCACCCTCACCGAGGTGCCCGGGGTGCGCGGTCCGGAAGGCGACTTCTCCCTGGCGGCAACGTCGGTCACGATCACGAACCTCAAGCAGCACGCGTACGCGACCACTGCTGGCACGTTCACCCTGCCGGGCTTCTCGCTGAGCTTTGGCGGCAGCTGCTCGTGAGCGCGGGACCCCGCGACTACGGCGACACCGGCCGGTACGAGCCGGACGACGAGCGTGGCGGTGTCCATCCCATCACCGCGTTCCGGCGGTGGCGGAATACCAGGCCGTTCTGGGGCGCGCTGTTCGTGATCCTGAGCGGCGCAGTGATCCTGCTGTCGGAAAAGGCGCCGGTCGCTGTCGTCATCCACATCGGCCTGCAGGGCCTGGCCGGCTACCTCATCCCGGTGATCTTGCTGTTGTGCGGGCTGCTGCTGCTGATCAACCCGGTGCAGCGCACCTTCTACTCCTTGCTCGCCATCGTGCTGGCGCTCGGCTCCTGGATTACCTCCAACCTCGGCGGCTTCTTTGTCGGCATGGCACTCGGCCTGATCGGGGGCTCGCTCGCGTTCGCATGGGAGCAGCGCGAGGGACCTCAGCGCGAGGCCGACGTGAGCCGACCACACAAGACATGGCCGCCCAGCTACCTGCGACAGCGCGACGACCAGTCGCAGGGTCTGTCACTGCTCGTCGGTGAGCCGGGTGACGACTCAGCGGAGTCCGCTGCGCCTACCCGCGACGACATCCCGCCGATACCTGGGGACAGCCGTGGTGGCCCGCGGCAGGCCGGTGCGCCACTCGACGTGGCTGGGCCGCATGCCGAGTCGACCGGATATCGAGCAATGGCGGTCTGCGCCGCGGTCGTGAGCCTGCTCGCGGTGCCCGGCTCGTTACCTGTTCATCTCGCCAGCGCGGCAGTTCGCGCCGCCAAGGCGTCCGCTAGCCCTGGCGTGAAGGCATCGGCCAGCCCGAAGCCGTCCGCCAGCCCGGAGCCTTCGCTTAGCCCGAGTCCGTCCGCGAGCCCGGAGCCTTCGGCTAGCGCCACGCCGTCCGCCAGCCCCAGTCCCACGCCGTCCGCCAGCCCTGGCGCTGGGAAGTCCGGCGGCTCCAGACACGGTCACAAGAAGGCTAGAGCGCCCGCGCGGAAGGCCCAGGCATCCAGCCAGCCCGCGGCGACCGCCCGCTCCCACCTGAGCGCGAGTTCCGCCATGCTCACCGGAGCGTCATTCGACGGGGTCGCCGACGTGCGCACTGCGGACGGCATCGTGCCGATGCTCGAGTTCACCATGTCGTCCCTGACGCTGTCCGGGACCACGATCAAGATCGTCGTGTCCGGCGTGACGGTTTCCGCCAGCGCTGTCTCGCTCGGCTTCAGCGGCGGCGTGGTCTTGCTCACGACCAAGATCTCCGGGTACCTGCACGGTACCCGGGTCACCTACACCCCGCAGCGGCCGCCTTCGTCGGTCCCCCGTGATGCGACGTTCACCGACATGGTCACCGGCCAGCCATACCTGACCGCCGCCTCGTTGCAGTCGACAGCGCTCGGGATAGCGATGGCGCAGGGGGCCTAGGTGACGCAGCAAGGGCATCTGCCGAGTCCATCTGTAGGCGGTGAGGCCGGATCCAGCAAGCCCTCCGAGAAGAACACCAGCGGGTCGGCGCGACCCGGAACAGATCAAAGGAGTGTAGAAGTCCATGCGCAAGTTAATGATCGCGGGCGCTGCGGTAGCGACGCTGCTGCTGGCCGTATCGATGTCGACGACCGCGTTCGCATCCCCGGCCGCGACGCACGACGTGCTGACCTGGGGTCACGCCGATGGCGTCAACGTGGCCAAGAACCAGGTTCTCAAGGCGAACCTCGCGTCCAAGGCCAAGGCGACCTTCGTGAGTTCGCCTTCCTCGGCCGGGACCATCACGTGCACGAAGTCGTCGTTCACCGCCAAGGTGACGAGTAACCCTGCCAAGCCGGGCACGGCCACCGAGTCGCTCACGGCGCAGACGTTCAGCGGCTGCACGGCCAGCGGGAACCCGGACATCACCGGCGTCAAGAGCGTCCTGATTGACCATCTCCCGTACAAGACGACGATCAGCGACAAGAAGGGCGACCCGGTGGTCGTCTCTGACTCGGAGACAACGCTGAACCTGGACAGCACGGTCGGCGTGATCACCTGTGTCTACAAGGCCACCACCACGACCGGCTCTGCCTCGAACACGACCCAGACGATCACGTTCAGCAAGCAGAAGTTCAAGAAGCTGTCCGGGCCCGCCGTCTGCACCAGCAGTGGCGCGTTCTCGGCGTCTTATGGTCCAGTGATCGACACGAGCGTGAAGGGTGACCCGCACGTCTTCGTGAACTAGGGCTGCCCGCGCTGTACAGCGCCTGACCTTCGCGGCTGCCGTCCTGGCAGGTGTCAGGCCGGCAGCCGCTGCTCGCGCGTTGCGACCCGCGCCGGATGTCGCTGGCGGCGTCGGCCGCGACCGGGCAGGGCGTCGTTCCTGGCTAAATTAACGTGCGTGATCGCGCAGCCAGCTCAGCGCAGATCCTGCGGCGGTCAGCACCGAGATGTGTCCGTAATCGGGGTAACGGCGCAGTTCTGCGGTCGGCCAGCGGGCCGCCAGCCAGTCACTGTGTGAGCTCGGCACCACCCGGTCCTGCTCGCCGTGCAGCAGCAAGACCGGCGCGGTGACGTCGGCCGGGTCGAATCCCCACGGCGAGACGTAGGCGATGTCATCATCGATCGGCGCGGCCGGTCCCGCTTCGACGGCGGGGCCGACGACCTTACCGAACCATGACCAGGTGCCCGCGAGCGCCGCGCGATCCGCCTCGGTGAACATGTCCGGGTCGTACTCGGCCGCTGCCTCGAACCGTTCCTTGGCCTCGCGGCCCGCCGTGGCGGCGCGCAGCGAGGCCGCGACTGACGGCGCCATCCCTGCGTACCAGTCGAGCCCGTCACTGCCGAACGGGGCGAGTCCGGCCACGCTGACCACCGCGAGGACACGATCGGCGAGCAGGGCGCCGCACCCCAGGGCGTGCGGGCCACCGCCGGAGTGGCCCATGACGGCGAATTCGCGGATCCCGAGGGTGTCAGCGAGGGCGGCGACGTCAGCGGCTGCCGACGCGACGTCGCGGCCAGGGCGAGGTGTCGAGCCGCCATATCCTGGCCGGTCGTAGGACACCCAGCGGACGCCCAGGCGTTCCGACTCAGCGAAGAGCGGTTCTGGCGGCGAGCCGATGTTCGGCGTGCCGTGGTGCCAGAAGACGGTGAGTGCGCTGCTGGCCCCGGCCGTCGGCCCGTCCGCGCTGGCTGCGAGGTAGTAGTGCAGCACTCGCCCGTCGCCGAAGGTCAGGTCAGCTTGTGTTACGTGCATCACCACGGGTTGAGCGTAGCCGCGCCGGGACGCTGCGGCCTGGCGCTTGCCCGGTGCCGGTAGAGTCACGTCGCATGCCGGACCTGATCGCGCCTACCACCGCACTGCGGGACTCGTGGCTCGCCTCCCGCGACGAATGGGGCCAGGGAGTTCACCAGGCCGGGTCCGGCCTGCATCCCGAGGAGGATGTCGATACGGCCGCCGGGTTCGCCGCATTTGTAGGCAGCCTGCTGGCTTCCGCTGACACAACCGTCCCGCCTCCGCCCGGCCGTGTGCACGCGACGTACTGGTGGATCACGGAGGGCGACACGTACCTCGGGTCGATCTCCCTGCGCCACTCGCTCAACGAGTTCCTGCTGCGGGCAGGCGGGCACATCGGTTATGGGCTGCGCCCGTCCGCGCGCGGCCGCGGGCTAGCGGCCTGGGCGCTGCAGGCCGTGTTGCCACATGCGCGCGCCCTTGGCATAGACAGGCTCCTGGTCACCTGTGAAGACAGCAACGTGGCCTCGGCCCGGACGATCGAGAAGAGCGGCGGCGTGCTCGAAGACATCCGGGACACCGAACTGGGCCGGACCCGCCGGTACTGGATCGCGCTCTGAGCTACAGGCGATAGTGGCCCGACTTCGGGCGCCATCCAGCTGGCGGGTCTTCACCGGTCCGGCCATCCACGGCCTCGCGCAGCAGGTCGGCATGCCCGGTGTGGCGGCCGTACTCCTCAATCAGGTCGCACACGAGCCGGCGGAGGCTGGCATGCTGGCCATCCGAGTCGCTGGCCGCGAAGACGAGCATGTCCAGCCCACCGTCCTGCAGGGCGGCGCTGAGCCTGGCGCGGGACCGTTCGACCGCGTCGTCGAAGAACGCGTAGAGCCGGTCCGGGGTGTCGTCGGCCGCGGAGGTGAACTCCCAGTCATCGTCACTGCGGTCCCAGCCGGCCGCGTCCCACGGCTCGCCCAGCCTCGCTCCCGTCAGCTTGGTCACGAACATGTAGTCCTCGTTCATGGCCAGATGCTTGAGCAGGCCGCCGAGGGTCAGCGAGGATGCGCCGATGCGGGCCTGCAGCCCGGCGGCGTCCAGGTCGTCGGCCTTCCAGCGGAAGGTAGTGCGCAGCCGTTCCAGTGCGCCGACGAGTTGCTCGGCCTCGGTGCCAGCCAGCGGTGGTTCCCATGGGTGCTCGGTCGTAGTCATGGCCCACACCGTAGGCCTTGTTCCGGACGGTCTGCGTCCGGAACGTGACAAGGCCGGCCCCGGCGATGCGAGATGTTCGCCGGGGCCGCCGTGTCCTACCGGCCGCCAGGCTTAGCTGCTTGACGGGTTGATCACGCCGACGAGGCCGTTGTTCTGGTTGTCCGGGCCGGAACTGAACACCAGCGATGACGAACCGCCGAATGTCGAGGTACCGACCATCAGACCCCAGAGACCGTTGATCGCGAGCGCGTAGCCGTTGGCACCGTCCAGTGGGCCGAGGTACTTGCCCGTCGTCGGGCTGAACACGTTGATCCAGCCGTTGCCGAGGTTGCCGACCAGCAGGTCGCCGGCGAACGGGCCGAACCCCTTCGGTGCTATCGCGAGGCCCCATGGCTCGTCGAGCGGGCCGTGGGCGACGAGATGCTTGATGAGCGTGCCGTTAACCGTGTAGACGTCGACGAAGCCGAGGCCGCTGCCGGCCACGACATCCGTCTTGGCCTTGTTCTGCTTGCCGTAGGTGACGTAGACCTTGCCGCCCAGATCCGCGACGTCGAACGGCGCGTAGCCGGCCGGGATCTTCGGGTCACGGAACTCGGTCGGCGTGCTCACGAACTTGAAGTCGCGGTTGAACACGTCGACCTTGGCGTTGGCGACGTCGGCGGCGAACAGTTCAGGACCGGCCTTGGGGTTGGTGGCCAGGGCCAGCCCCTTGAATACCGCCTTGGCGGGAGTCTTGCCGGCTGGCCCGCCCTTGGGGCTGGCCTCCACGACGAAGGATGCGCCGCCATCCCAGGCTGAGATCTCGCCCGGTGACTGCTTGGCGCCGATCGAGTCGGAGTCCACGATGAAAGTGGCCGAGCTGCCGCTCGGGCCGCCAACCGGGAAGTCGCTGGTGGGGTTGAAGACCTGACCGGTCGGGTTGCCGCCCGGCACCGGCACGGTGATCGCCAGCGAGACCGCGCTGCCCTTGATTCCACCGCTGTACGCGGTCGCGAGCCCGGAGTTGTTGTCGGAGATCCAGAATGGCGATCCCGGGCCCGCTGCGATCCCCCAGGCGTTGGTCAAGTTCTTGTCTACGAGCTTCGGGTGCATTGACGCCTTGTTCGCGATCAGGTTGGTCTGCACGAAGCTGTTGGGCGCGGTTGCGGTCGCCTGGCTAGCCGCCGCGCCGGCTGGCGCCGCAATGGCTACCAGGCCGACAGCCGCCGCGAGCATCGTGACGACGGCCGGCCAGCGCCGTCCTCCTGGTGGGCTCTCCCAGCCCGGCAGCCATGATGTGCTGACTAAGTGGCGCATGACGGTCCCTCCGTTGTCTGCAAAGTCTCGCGAGTCCGCTTGGGACTCGCCACCGATGGCACGTGCGGACGCCGGATCAGGTTCAATGCGGCCCTGACCGGTCACGTGCCGCTATGCCAGGTCGGCCTGGCTAGAGGGTCGTCAGCCCCGCCTCCGCGCGGAGTTCGGCCGCCAGCCCGGCCGGCTCTGGATCGCAGTTCGTGAGGCCACGGGCGGTGAACCAGCGGGCTACGTTCGCCGCGTCACGGTCGAGGAACTCACCGCCACGCGGGTTGGCGATAACGTCAACGACCTGCGGCATGTCGATCATGAAGAGCTGGCCGTGATGGACCAGCAGGTTGTAGGCCGAGAGGTCGCCGTGTGCGTAGCCCAGCCGGGCGAGCGCGCATAGCGCGGGCACGAGCTGATCCCACAGCGCCGTCAGGCTGGCCGGATCCGGCCTGATCTCGGCGAGCCGCGGCGCGGGACTGCCGTCTGCGTCTCCGATGAACTCCAGCAGGAGTTCTGTTCCCAGAACCTGGACCGGGTAGGGGACAGGCAACCCTGCCTTAGTCAGCTCTCTTAGCGCGGCGAACTCGGCCTCTGCCCACTGCGTCGCGATCATCGCCCGGCCCGCGGCTGACCGGTTCGCCATGGCCCTGTTCACCCGCGATTCGCGAACCCGCCGACCCTCCAGGTACTGGGTATCGCGCTGGAACATGCGATGCTCCGCAGCCCGGTACCGCTTGGCCGCCAGCAGGCACGAACGCTGCGTCCCTGGCACGCCGCGGCGCACGAGGAACACGTCGGCTTCCTTGCCGGTCTTGAGAATCCCGAGTTCGGTGTCGACCGCGGCAAGCTCGGTGACCAGCCAGCGCGGGTAAGGGGGTGGGCCCTTTTCCGTTGGTGACGACTGATCCCAGGTGGACCAGCGCTCGCCTGCTTGCAGACCGTCAGCGTAATCTTCGGCGTCTGCGGCGGGCAGTCTTGCCCGGTTCCGGTCGCGCTTGGCGAACGTCAGATCATCGTCGTCGAAGCGCCGCTTGCCGCGGCGCGGATGGGTACTGCTGGGCACTCTTGCGGCTCCTGAGACATGAGGAGTGGACGGGCAGCATCAAACTCGAGTTGGTCATCTGCGTCCTCCCTCCTGCTCAGCGAGCGCAGCGCGCGGGGGTCCGGGGGTAGTCCCGCCGGGCCAGCACATCGCGGGGCCAGCCAGGACGGTCCTGGGTCGGGCCGACATTGTCACGACATGGCCGCCGTCGGCAACTGGTTTTCGCTCACGCGGGCCCAGACGACCAGCCCGGCCGCACTCGGCAGGCACCGCCCCGGAAGCTCCTATGGCGGGCTCCGTACGGTCTATGGTCCGGTGAGCAGCACCTGACTGTAAATGCCGGCGCTGAGCGCGAAGCAGCGGGTAGCCGAAGGGCAAGAGATCGCGTGGACGTCATAGCCGGCGGTCGGTGCTTCTGCTGCCGTCCAGCTGCCCTGCGACCAGGTCAGCAGCAGCCCGAGCGGTTGGCTGGCGGAGTTCTCATACTCGCCGCCTGCCACGCAGCGCGACGAGACCGGGCACGCCACCGTGTTCAGGCTGGTCCACGGATTCGCCCCGGCATTGCGGGGAAGTGGTGCTGTGGTTGCCGTCCATTTCTTTCCGGACCAGGCAAGCAAGACGCCTTCCTGGTCACCGGCCGAGTTGTCATAAGATCCAGCGGCGACGCACTCGGTCACGGTCGGGCAGGCGATGGCGTCGATCGCGGCGCCCGCGTTCGCAGCCGCTCCTTTGGGCAGCGGCACGTCAACGTCCGACCACTTGCCCTGCCACCAGGTCAGCAGCAGCAACTGGGGAGAGGAACCGTCGTCGGCGTAGTCCCAGCCGCCGGCGAAGCACCGGGAAGCAGCCGGGCAGGAGACGGCGTTCAGGGCACCCAACGCCTGAGCACCTGTCGGCACCGGTGCTGCGGTCGCGGTCCACTTGCCATCGGACCGGCGCAAGATCAGGCCGTACTGATCGGGGCTGGCGTCGTACTGGCCCACGGCCGTGCACCAGGTCGGCGACGGGCAAGAGATGCCGCTGACCACGGCGTCCGGGTTAGAGTTCGCGCCGGCGGGCAGTGGCGCGATCGCCGCCGTCCAGGTCTTTCCTGACCAGCTGAGGAGCATCGCCTGGTTGCCGCTGGCATCCCGGTAATGACCACCGGCGAAGCACGTCGTCGCCGCTGGGCATGCGACGCTGGCCACTGTCGCTTGCTGGGTGGCGGCTATCGCTCCCGCGGGCAGTGGCGCCTGTGTGTCAGTCCACTTCTTCCCCGACAGGGCCAGCAAGGCGGCGGGGGAGTTCAAAGGAGTAGCGGTGTAGCCGGCGCCGCCCGCGCACTGCGTCGCCGACGAGCATGAGAGCGCCAGCGGCCGAAACGAATTGGGCGCGGCGCCGGCCGGCAGCGGCAGCTTGCTAGCGCTCCAGCCTTGCGAATCAGCTGCCGTCGCCAGCCCAGGGGCACTGACCGCCAAGCACGCGGCGGAAGCCAGCACGACCAACCCGACGTTGACCGCGTGCTGTCGCGTACCGCCAAGGCGCCACCAGCGCATCGTCGTCCCCTTCTGCCCGCATACCGGATGTTTCACAAGATCTCGCCCGAAGCGTTTCATGGACGCCGCAGCGGCGCAACGGCGTGCCAGCTCCCGGTCGGCGCTCGCCGCATGGCGAGTCGGCGGCAGGGCTCAAAGGTCTATGCCAACCAGTCCTGCGAATTGGCCTTCCGGCTCGGCCAGCCGCCATTCGAAGCCGCGGGTCCTAGCGGTCGGTGGGTGACGCTCGTATCGTTTTCCTGTTGGCAGACCGTCGAGGAGGGTTTGGCATGAGTTCTCGCATTCGTGGCGCACTCCGTCTCACATCGGCGATGGGGGCGGTGGCGCTCGGCTGCGGGGTACTGTCCGCCTGGACGCTGCCTGCCGCCGCCGCGGTGAATCACGAGGCGCGGGCCGGCAGCCCGAAGGTGCTGCTCGTCGGCACGTACCACGGCAAGGCCGGCGGCTATACGACCATCCAGGCAGCGGTGAACGCCGCCCTGCCTGGTGACTGGATCCTGGTGGCACCCGGCGACTATCACGAGACAGCCGACGAGACCGGCCCGTACGGCAACCCCGACGACGGTGCGATGGGCGGCGTCTACATCGACAAGTCGGGCATCACGCTGCGCGGCATGAACCGCAATACCGTGATCGTTGACGGCACCAAGGCCGGCGCGACGCCGTGCAGCTCTAAGGCTTCCGAGCAGAACTACGGCCGGGTCGTGGACGGTCATGCTGTGGGCCGGAACGGCATCGTGGTGTGGAAGGCCAGCGACGTCAGCATCGAAAACCTCACCGTCTGCAATTTCCTGGCCGGCACCGGCGACTCCGGCAACCAGATCTGGTGGAACGGCGGTGACAACTCCGGCAAGATCGGCCTGACTGGTTACTGGGGCAGCTACCTGACCGCGACCTCGACCTTCTACAGCAACGAGAAAACCGCCGCGGAGTATGGCATCTTCGCGAGCAACTCGGCAGGCCCGGCGTCATGGAACCAGCTGTACGGCAGCGACATGAACGACTCGGGTTCCTACGTGGGCGCGTGCATGCAGCGGTGTGATGTGGTCATGGACCACATGTGGATGGAGGACAACGCGCTCGGCTACTCGGGCACCAACTCCGGCGGCACCGTGATCATCGAGAACTCGCAGTTTGACGACAACCAGGACGGGCTCGACACCAACACGCAGGTCATCGGTGACCCGCCGGCACCGCAAGACGGTCGTTGCCCGGACCACGGCAAGAGCCCGATCACGCACACCACCTCGTGCTGGGTGCTGATCCACAACTACATTCACGGCAACAACAACAACATGGCCCCGGCGGCGGGCTCTGCAGCCGCCGGTCCGATCGGCACCGGCATGACAATCTCGGGCGGCCGTTACGACACTGTCATGGACAACCTGATCGAGGACAACGGCGCCTGGGGTGCGCTGTTCGTGCCGTACGCCCAGACCGGCACGCCGAGCCTGCATCAGACCTGCGCCGGCATCGGCGGCCACAAGAATCCGATCTTCGGCTGCGTCATGGACCCGGAAAGTGACGCGATGCTGCACAACACGTTCAAGGACAACGGGTACTTCAAGAACCCGAGCAACTCCGACTTCGGGCAGATAACGCTGTACGCGGGCGAGCCGCAGAACTGCTTTGCCGGGAACAAGTACCCGGACGGCAGCGCGCCAGCCAACCTGGAGAAGACGCAGCCGCACTGCGGGGCCATCACGAAGGCGGCCAACACCGGTGGCCCGCTGCTCGCGCAGGTGCTGTGTGACACCGGCTTCGGAACGTGCCCGAAGGATGCGCACTACCCGAAGGTGACCGGCAAGGTGGTGCTGAAGCCGCTGCCCAAGAACCTGCCGACGATGCCCAACCCGTGCGCGAACGTGCCGGTGAACCCGTGGTGCCCGTCCGGCGCGCAGCACTCCGACCGGAACAGCGCGCCGCGGACCGCGGTCGGCGTCGCCGGCGTGACCGCGCCGAGCAGGATGCAGCCCGCGCTGATTCCGGTTCGGGACTGACAGAACTTCGGCCCGGACGCCGCTGACCCCGGCTTCGCC
>JASHTT010000174.1 GCA_030040415.1 Streptosporangiaceae bacterium
GGCATCAGCACGCTAGCGGCGGCCTGCGCCGTCCGCCGTGCCCACTGCCCGCTGACCAGCAGGCCGAGCAGGAAGATGGCGACCCCGGCACCCGTGGTTATCCACCAGCCGGCGTGACTGGCCGCGGCGAAGCCATCCCGGAACGGGCCGTGCAGCGCAGACACGGCCGCCGAGCCGATCACCGCCACGCCGAGCGAGGAGCCGATCTGCCTGCTTGTCGACGCCACGCCGCTGGCGACGCCCGCCTGCGTGACAGGCATCCCCGACACGGTGCTGTTCGTGATCGGCGCGTTCACCATCCCGAAGCCGATGCCGAACAGCACGTAGCTGGACAGCAGGACGATCGTGGCCGTTCCCGTCGCTAGCTGAGTCATGATCAGGCCGCCGGCCGCGATCGTGGCACCTGCCACCATCAGCGGCGGCCGGGTGCCGACAGAGCCGACTATCCGGCCGGACAGCGGCGAGCAGACGGCTGTCATGAAGGCCATCGGCAGCAGGTACAGGCCCGCCAGCAGCGGGGACAGACCCCGCACATTCTGCAGGTACAGGGTGTTGACCAGCAGGAAGCCGCCAAGGGCCGCGAAAGCGCAGATGGCGATCGCGACGGCGCCTGAGAACGGAGCGCTGCGGAAGAACCTGACGTCGATCAGCGGCTCGGCGCGTCGGCGCTCGTACCCGATGAGGCCTGCCAGCGCCACCGCGCTGACAGCGAAGCAGCCGAGAATCTTGCCTGACGCCCAGCCGGAGCCCGGGCCCTCGATCAGCCCGTAGACCAGCGAGGCCAGCATGACGATGACCAGCAACTGGCCGACAGGATCGAGCTTGCGTGCCCGGGGCGCCCGCGACTCGGGCACGAACAGCGCGGTCAGCACGATCGCGGCAAGCCCAACGGGGACGTTCACCCAGAAGATGCCCCGCCAGCCCACGGTGTCGACCAGCAGGCCGCCGAGCACCGGGCCGAGTGCCATGCTGAGCCCGAACACGCCGCCCCACACGCCGATCGCCCGCGCCCGCTCGCGGCGCTCGGTGAACACGTTCGTGATGATCGACATCGCCACGGGGTTGAGCATGGAGCCGCCGACGGCCTGCATCATCCGGAACGCGACCAGCCAGCCGAGCCCGGGCGCCAGGCTGCACAGCAGAGATCCGGCCGAAAAGACGGCGAGGCCGACCTGGAACGTCCGGCGCCTGCCCAGCCGGTCCGCGGTCGACCCGGACAGCATCAGCAGGCTCGCGAGCACGAGCGTGTACGCGTCGATGGTCCACTGCAGGCCCGAGACGCCCGCATGCAGGTCATGGCCGATGGACGGCAGCGCGACGTTGACGATCGTGACGTCGAGCCCGACGATGAACAGGCTCATGCAGCAGATCGCCAGCACCAGCATCCGGCGGCGGTGACTCAGCTCGTTCGGGGCCATCAGTCAAGTATGCCAGCCGAAACTTTGTCAACCAAAAGTTGACCTGCGAAGCGGCGTCAACCTACAGTTGACGCATGACACCGCCACCCAGCCTGCAGTCCCTCATCGACACCGTCGTCCGGGACGCGGGGTCCGACGACCCGGTCGGGCAGCTCGCCGTCGCCGCCGCCACCGCGGCAGACCTGGAGCAGACTACCGACGCCCTGCTCGGGCACTTCGTGGACCGGTGCCGCCGGGCGGGCAGGTCCTGGTCGGAGATCAGCGCCGCGCTCGGCGTCAGCAAGCAGGCGGTCCACAAGCGGTTCGCCATGCCGATCGCGCTGCGGCTGGGCGACGCCTCGAGCCCGCCCACCTTCGAGCGGTTCACCCAGCGGGCACGAAGCGTGCTGGCTGCTGCGGCCGCTGCCGCGCAGGCGAGCGGCCACCGCGAGGTCGGAACGGGCCACCTGCTGCTCGGGCTGTACGCCGAACCCGACGGCCTGGGCGCCAAGGCACTGCTCGCCATGCAGGTCAGCCGCGAGGAGGTGCAGGCCGCGCTCGCGCAGGCGCGGGAGGACGCGGTCGTTGGGACACCGGAGCCGGCCACGGCCGCGGGGCAGCCGACCCCGGCAGCCGAGCCGGGCGGTCGCCCGCCGATGTCACAGGGCGGACGTACCGCCTTGCTGAACGCCGTCGCGATCGCGCTCGAGTTCGGCCACAACTACATCGGCACCGAGCACATCCTGCTGGCGCTGTACCGGGACCCGGACAGCCTGGCCGCGCGCGTGCTGGCCGCCGTCGGCGCTGACCGGAGCGAAGCGCAGGTGCGGATTACCGAAATGCTCCATGGCTTCGGCAAGGCTCAGTGACTCCTCCTGACTCCCCACCGCGTCTGTGACCCTGGGCCACCAGCCGTCCTCACCGCTGGCTGACGACGAACGCCTGATAGTGGAACGACGTATCGAAGTAAGATCCTCCGGCCGCGCAGCTGCCCGCCCTGGCGCACGACACCGAGTCAACTTCGGCGATCCCACCCTTGTTCAGCGCCGCCGAGCCGGGCACCTCGATCGCCTTGCCCCAGGCGCTGTTCGTCGAGCTCACCACGAATGCCTGCTCCTTGAAGCCGAAGTTCTTGACGAACGCGCTTGCGTAGAAGCCGCCAGCCACGCAGTTGCCCGCTCCGGCGCACGACACCGCGTCGACCTCGGCGTCCCCGGCCTTGTTCAGCGCCGCCGAGCCGGGCACCACGATCGCCTTGCCCCAGACGCCGTTCGTCTCGCCCAGCACGAAAGCCTGGTACTTGTAGGTGGTGCTGGTGCTGGAGTGACTGCTGGCGTAATACCCGCCGGCCGCGCACGTCCCCGCCTGGGCGCACGACACCGATACGACCGCAGCGCCTTCGCCTTTGTTCAGCGCCGCCGAGCCGGGCACCTCGATCGCCTTTGCCCAGACACCGTTCGTCTCGCTCGCCACGAACGCCTGCTCCTGGTAAGTGGCGGTGGCGCTAACGTAATGGCTGGCGTAATACCCGCCGGCCGCGCAGCTCCCCGCTTTGCCGCAGGACACCGACTCGACGTCGGCAAGCCCTCCCTTGTTCAGCGCGGCCAAGCCGGGCACCTCGATCGCCTTCCCCCAGATGCCGTTCTTCTCGGTCACCACGAACGCTTGCCCGCCAGCGTCGGCGTAGTCCCCGCCGGCCGAGCAGTTCCCCGGCGCGGCGCAGGACACCGACTCGACCTCGGCATCCTCGTCCTTGTTCAGCGCCGCTGAGCCGGGCACCTCGATCGCGTTGCCCCAGGCGCCGCTCTTCTCGGTCACCACGAACGCCTGCGAGCCACCGAGGACGTCGGTGTAGTAGCCGCCCGCCAAGCAGTTCCCCGGCGCGGCGCACGATATTGACTCGACCTCGGCTTGCTTTCCCACGTTCAGCGCCGCCGAGCCGGGCACCTCGATCGCCTTGCCCCAGGCGCCGTTCGTCTCGCTCACCACGAATGCCTCGGTGGAGCCGGAGCCGCCGCCGTAGAACCCGCCGGCCACGCAGTCACCCGGCTTGGCACACGACACCGACTCGACCTGCGCGGGCAGGTCGGCAGTCAGCGGGGCTTGGCCTTGCACCTGCGTGGCCTTACCCCAGGTGCCGTTCTTCTCGCTGACCACGAACGCGTAGAAGTCAGCGGCGGTGTCGGTGTAGAAGCCCCCCGCGGCGCAGTTACCCGACGAGGCGCACGACACCGAACTGACCGAGGCGTCACCGCCGGTGTTGAGCATCCCCAACCCAGGTACCTCAACCGCCGTGCGCCAACCGCTTGCCGGGCTGGCCGGCCTTGCGACTACCGCTGCGACCTCGGCTGCTGCCGGACTCCCGTACGCCAGTGGCACGGCAAGGCACGCGGCCGCACCAGCCAGGACCACCGCTATCTGCTGTAACCTCATCGATTCCCTCACCGCAGTCTGTGCCCGGTCCGCGTCGCCCGGTGGGCGCGGCAAGCCTGCACGGCGCGGCAGGCGAGCATAACCACGCTAATCCGCTCCGAACGGCCAGGCCAGTGGACTGCTTAGCGGCGTAAATGAGAAAAGCTTTGAGACGGCGCTTCCCTACCCCGTCCGCTACTGGCTGGCGCGCCCAATGGCCCGGGCACCTCTGGGCTTGCTTGCTGCCACAATGGATGCGTTTGCACGTCGGAGCCGAGCGAGCCACCAGCCCCCCAGGGAGACCCAATGACCAGGACGGTTCTGCACGGTGGCCAGATCTTCGATGGCGGCGGCGGCCCGATCGCCAGGGGCGACCTGGTGATCGAGGACGGCCGAATCGCCGATGTCGGAGTCGGCCTCGACGGGGACGAACACGTCGACGTGTCTGGCTGCACCCTGCTGCCAGGCCTGTTCGACTGCCACGTGCACGTCACCATGTCGGGCATCGACCTGCTGCAGGCGCTGCAGAAACCGTTCTCCTACCAGTTCTACGAGGCGGCCAGGAACCTCGCCGCCACGCTGGACTGCGGCATCACCACGGTCAGGGACGCGGGCGGAGCCGACCTCGGAGTGCAGCGAGCGGTCGAGGACGGCCTGATCGACGGACCCCGGATGCGGATCGCAATCACGATCTTGAGCCAGACCGCCGGCCACGGTGATCCCTGGTTTCCGTCCGGGGTGGTACTCGACGCGCCGCACCCGGGCCAGCCGTCGGGGGTCGTGGACGGTCCTGAGGAGATGCGCAAGCGCGTCCGGGAGATCATCCGGGCCGGCGCCAACGTCATCAAGGTCTGCACGTCGGGCGGCGTGCTGTCGCTCGGTGACAGCCCGATGCACGCCCATTTCCGGCCGGACGAACTGGCCGTGCTGGTGGCGGAGGCAACCGCTGCCGGCCTCCCGGTCATGGCCCACGCGCAGGCGACAGACGGCATCAAGGCCGCCATCCGGGCCGGCATCAGGTCAATCGAGCATGGCGTCTACCTGGACGACGAGGCCATCGCCATGATGCTGGACGCGGGCACCTGGCTCGTGCCGACGCTGTCGGCGCCCGCCAGCGTGATCGAGGCCGCCAAGAACGGCGTCCAGTTGCCGGACGGGGTACTGGCCAAGGCCGAGGCTGTTGTCGAGGCGCACAACGCGTCGTTCGCGGCTGCGGTGGCCGCCGGGGTCAAGGTCGCCATGGGCACCGACAGTGGCGTCGGCCCGCACGGCAGCAATCTCGGCGAGCTTGCGCTGATGGCAGCCGGCGGAATGACTCCGGCCGACGTGCTGGTGGCCAGCACGCGCTCGGCGGCCGAACTGCTCGGGGTGCAAGGCGAGTGCGGCACCCTAACGCCAGGCAAGCGGGCCGATGTTGTCGTCGTCGCGGGCGACCCGTTCGACTTCGCCAGCCTCAAGGGCAACATTCGCGCGGTCTACTCGGGTGGCCGACGAGTACGCGGTTAGCCGCGGATATCGCACGGCTGAGTAATTTTCCGGGAACGGCCAACCCGGTGGCCACTGCTCTCGGCGGCTCGCGGCGCCAGGCCGGATGTCAGTACCCCGTGGTTGGCTACCCAAGTGGACGAACTACCGGTGTTGGCGTTCCCGTCCGCGCAGGCGTGGCAGGACTGGCTGGATGCCGAGCACGGCAGCTCGCTGGGAGTCTGGCTGAAGATCTCGAAGAAGAAGGCCGCGAGCCAGACCGTCGGCTACGCCGATGCGCTGGAAGTCGCGCTGTGCTTCGGCTGGATCGACGGGCAGAAGCGGCCGCTCGACGACGAGTTCTGGCTGCAGCGGTTCACGCCCCGGGGGCGCGCCAGCAAGTGGTCGAGGATCAACACGCAGAAGGCGGAGGCGCTGATCGAGGCGGGCCGGATGCGGCCAGCGGGGCTGGCGGAGATTGACCGGGCCCGGGCCGACGGCCGCTGGCAGGCTGCTTATGCCGGCCAGCGGACCGCCTCGGTTCCCGACGACCTGCGCGAGGCGCTGGCTGCGAACCCGGAAGCCGCCGCGTTCTTCGAGACGATCAGCAGCGTCAATAGGTACGCGATCATCTACCGGATAGGTGCGGTCAAGCGGCCGGAGACCAGGGCCCGGAAGATCGGCGAGTTCGTGCGGATGCTCGCCGAGCACAAGACGATCCATCCCTGAAGCCCGGGCGCTGGACGGCATGATGCCCGGGCTGTCTCGTTCCCAAAAAGATGGGTCCGCAGCTATCCTGCGCTTCGTGAGCGCCATCCCCTCAGGCACCGTCACGCTGCTATTCACCGACGTCCAGGGGTCGACGCGGCTGTGGGAGGCCGAGCCCGGGGCGATGGCCAAGGCGCTCCGCCGGCACGACGAGATCATGCGTTCCTCGATCGAGCACGCGGGCGGGTACGTGTTCAAGACCGTCGGCGATTCGTTCTGCGCCGCGTTCTCGGCGGCGGGTTCAGCCCTCGCCGCAGTGCTCGAGTCGCAGCGGCAGCTCGGTGCCGAGGACTGGCCCACGAGCCGGCCGGTCAGGGTCCGGATGGGCATGCACAGCGGCGTGTGCGAGGAGCGCGACGCGGACTACTTCGGGCCGGTGGTGAACCGCGCCGCCCGGCTGGAGGCCGTCGCGCACGGCGGCCAGGTACTGGTATCCGGGGCCACGGCCGAGCTGCTGTCCGAGTCACTGGCCGACGGCGTTGGCCTGCGCGACCTCGGTGCGCACCGGCTGAAGGACCTGGGCAGGCCGGAGCAGGTGTTCCAGCTTGAGGCGCAGTTCCTGGACCTGGACTTCCCGCCGCTTGCCTCGCTGGACAACCCCGAACTGCCGAACAACCTGCCGAGCCTGGTCAGCGCGTTCGTCGGGCGGGAGGAGGAGCTCGCCGAGGTGCGCTCTTTGGTCGCGGCCGCCCGGATCGTCACGCTCACCGGTGCCGGCGGCAGCGGCAAGACGCGGCTTGCGCTGCAGGCCGCCGCCGAGCTGATCGACACGAGCCCGGACGGCGTGTGGTTCGCCGAGCTCGCCCCGGCCACGGACGGCGAGCAGATCCCGGCGGTCGTGGCCGCCGCGCTGGGCCTGCACGCCGACGCCATCTCGGCCGACGCCGCGGTCATCCAGGCGCTGGCCGGGCAGGACGCGCTGATCCTGCTTGACAACTGCGAGCACGTCATCGACGCGGCCGCGAAGTTCTGCGAGCAGCTCGGCAGGCACTGCCCGAAGGTGCGGGTGCTGGCCACCTCCCGGGAGCCGCTCGGCATCGACGGTGAGCGGGTCTATCGCGTGCCGTCGCTAACCCTGCCGCCTCGGGATGCCGATACCGCCGAGGAACTGGCCGCCTGCGACGCCGTCCGGCTGTTCACGGAGCGAGCCAGGGCGCATGACGCCGCGTTCGGCCTGGACGAGCACTCGGCGCCGCTGGCCGCGACCATCTGCAGGCGACTGGACGGCATCCCGCTGGCCCTCGAGCTGGCCGC
>JASHTT010000175.1 GCA_030040415.1 Streptosporangiaceae bacterium
ATGATCGGGATCCGCTCCCTGACCGGGTGGTTGATCAGCTTCAGCGCCTTGCCGAGGCCGGTGCCCGCGCCTTCGGGCAGCGGAATCTGGTAGTGCTTGCCCGAGTACTCGAGGCGCTCGCGCCGCCAGACGGCGCGGCAGATCTCGATGATCTCCCTGGTCCGGCCGACCGGCGCGTCGTAGGGCACGCCGTGCCAGCCCTCGACGACCTGCGGCCCCGACGCACCGATGCCGAGCGCGAACCGGCCGTCGGACACATAATCGAGGCCGGCTGCCGTCATGGCGGTCAGCGTCGGGGTGCGCGAGTACAGCTGCATGATCCCGGAGGCAAGCTGGATCCTGTCGGTCACCGCCGCCAGGTAGCCGAGCTGGCTCACGGCGTCGTAGCTGTAGGCCTCAGGCACGAACACCACGTCCAGCCCGGCCTTCTCGAAGTCGGCCAGCTCGGCCGCTGTCTCCTTGAACCCGCCGGCGTAGTTCAGTGCCATCCCGATCCGCATGGCGAGAATGGTAACTGGCCAGCCGCGGTCCGCCTAGGCGGCCAGCAGCCTCGCGATGGCGCGCAGGGCAAGATCGTAGGACTGCAGGCCGAAGCCGGCCACCGTGCCATCAGCCACCCCGGCAACCACCGATACGTGCCGGAAGGACTCGCGAGCCGCCGGGTTGGTCAGGTGCACCTCGACGAGCGGCGCCGTGCGCATCGCGAGCGCGTCCCGCAGCGCATACGAGTAGTGCGTGAATGCGGCCGGGTTCAGCACGACGGGCAGCCGCCGCTCGAACGCCTCGTGCACCCAGCCGATGAGTTCAGCCTCGTCGTCGGTCTGCCGCAGGTCTATCTCGAGTCCGAGACCGGCGGCTGTCTGCTTGCACACCGCTTCGACATCGGCGAGCGTGGCCGAGCCATAGATCTCCGGCTCACGAGCGCCGAGCATGCCGAGGTTCGGGCCGTTCAGCACGAGCACAGTGGTCACCGGTCAGCTCACCTCCGCATATGCGCGCTCAAGCAACTCCTCGGCCGGCCCGGCCATCATGCCCGGCCTGGCCAGCCCGTCGAGCACGACAAAGCGCAGCCTGGCCGCCCTGGTCTTCTTGTCGAGGGCCATCGCCGCGCGCAGATCCGGCCAGGCACCGTCGCGGTATCGGACCGGCAATCCCACCGCCGACAGCACCGACCAGTGCCGCTGCGCCGTCTCGGCGTCCAGCCGGCCGGCCAGCCGGCTGAGCCCGGCCGCGAAGCACATCCCGACGGCGACGGCCTCGCCGTGCCGCGTCCGGTACTCCTCGACCCGCTCAATCGCGTGCCCGAGGGTGTGACCGTAGTTGAGCATCTCCCGCTGCCCGGCCTCGCGCAGGTCAGCGGAGACCACCCGGGCCTTCATCGCCACGGCGCGCTCGATCAGCTCGCGCTCATGCGGGCCGCCTGGCCTCGCCGCCGCGGCCGGGTCGGATTCGATCAGGTCCAGGATCACCGGGTCCGCGATGAACCCGGCCTTGACCACCTCGGCGAGGCCGCTGACGTACTCCGGCTCCGGCAGGGTGGCCAGTGTGCTCAGGTCCGCGAGCACTCCGGCCGGCGGGTAGAACGCACCCACCAGGTTCTTGCCATCCGGGGTGTTGATCGCGGTCTTGCCGCCCACAGCCGCGTCGGTCATCGCCAGCAGGGTTGTCGGCACGAGTACCAGCCGAACGCCGCGCAGCCAGGTCGCGGCGACGAACCCCGCCACGTCGGTGACGGCCCCGCCGCCGACGCCGACAACGGCGTCGGCGCGGCCCACTCCGGCGGCCGCCAGCTTCGACCACAGTCCGGCGGCTATGCCGATCTCCTTGGCGGCCTCGCCGTCCGGCACCGGCTCGCCGTGCACCACGTAGCCCGCCGACGCGAGTTCCTTGCACACGTGCTCGGCAAGCTCGGCCAGCCCGGCCGCGTGGATCACTACCACCGCGCGCACGCCGGCACCGACCACCGACGGCAGCTCGCCGAGGGCGCCGACCCCGATGACCACCTCGTAGGGCCGCTCGCCGCCGACGGCGATCCTGCTGAGCGTCACGGCTGCGACAGGCCGTCGCCGGCCTCGGTGATCACGGCTTCGATCTCCTCGGCGATCTCTTCCGGCTCCCGCCCGTCGGTGCCGACGGTGACCCACGCTAGCTTTCCGTACACCGGCAGCCGCTGCTCGAGCAGCGCCTTGAGCTGGGCACGAGGGTTCGTGCCGATCAGCAGCGGCCGTGCCCGGTCCAGGCCGACCCGCTTCGCCAGCTCAGCGAACCCGGTCTCCAGGTAGACGACCCGCCGGCCGGTGAGCCTGGCCTGCGTCTGCTCGTCCAGGACCGCGCCGCCGCCGAGTCCGACGACCCCGTCGCCGCCCGACAGCGCGACCGCCACGGCGTCCCGTTCCAGCCGCCGGAACTCGCTCTCGCCGTCCTGCACGAAGATGTCGCTGACCGGCTTGCCGGCCGCGGCCTCGACGATCGCGTCGGTGTCGGCGAAGCTGACGCGCAAGCGTGCGGCGAGCGCGGTGCCGACGGTCGTCTTGCCGGCCCCCGGCGGGCCGATAAGGATGACAGGCAGGAACGAGCCGTCCGGGGTACCCGCGCCGGTGGGCCGGGCGGTCATCGGATCGCCAGCGCCTTCAGGTACGCCTCGGCGTTCCGCGCGGTCTCGGCCACGCTGTCGCCGCCGAACTTCTCCAGCACCGCGTCGGCGAGCACGAGCGCGGTCATCGCCTCGGCGACGACCCCGGCGGCGGGCACCGCAGTGACGTCACTGCGCTGGTTGATCGCCCTAGCAGGCTCACCGGTCCGCACATCCACGGTGGCAAGAGCGCGCGGCACCGTGGAGATGGGCTTCATCGCGGCGCGCAGCCGCAGCGTCTCGCCGGTGCTCATGCCGCCCTCGATGCCGCCCGCCCGGTTCGTGATCCGCCTGACCCCTTCCGGCGAGCCCTCGATCTCGTCGTGCGCCTGCGAGCCACGCCGGCCCGCGGTGGTGAACCCGTCGCCGATCTCCACACCCTTGATCGCCTGGATGCTCATCAACGCCGCGGCCAGCCGCGCGTCGAGCTTCCTGTCCCAGTGCACGTGGCTGCCGAGGCCCGGTGGCAGGCCGAAAGCGACAACCTCCACAACGCCGCCGAGCGTGTCACCGTCGCGGTGCGCCGCGTCGATCTCGGCCTGCATGGCCGCGCTCGATGCCGGGTCAAGGCAGCGAACCGGGTCATCGTCGATCCTCGCCTGGTCGGCAGGCTCGGGGACCAGCCCATCGGGTACACGCACGGCGCCGAGTGCAACCACATGGCTGACAACCTCCGCGCCCAGCACCTGTCGCAGCAGCCGCCTGGCGATCTCCCCGAGCGCGACCCTGGCCGCAGTCTCCCTGGCGCTTGCCCGCTCGAGTATCGGCCTGGCGTCGTCGTAGCCGTATTTCTGCATCCCGGCCAGGTCCGCGTGACCGGGCCGCGGCCGGGTCAGCGGGGCATTGCGCGCCTGGTCCGCCAGTACCTGTTCATCGACGGGGTCGGCCGCCATGACGGTCTCCCATTTCGGCCACTCGGTGTTGGCTATCCTGATCGCCACCGGGCCGCCCATGGTCACGCCGTGCCGGATGCCGCCAGTCAGCTCGACCTCGTCCTGCTCGAACTTCATCCGCGCCCCGCGACCGTAGCCGGCCCGGCGCCGGGCAAGTGCCAGCGCGATATCGGCAGTGGTCACCTCGACCCCGGCGGGGACGCCCTCGCAGACGGCCACCAGCGCACGGCCGTGCGACTCACCTGCGGTCAGCCAGCGCAGCATGCTGCCGATCCTGCCACGCCAACGACAGTGGTTTCCGCACCGGCCCTTTTTCCTGCACGGGCGAAACAACTCAGTCCTGGTCAGTCGCGGCAGCCCGCCAGCGCCCCAGCCGGCGCGCCGCGATCACCGTGTCGTGAACGGTCACGGTATGCCCGGCTGGGTCCGTCGCCGGCCTGGGCTCGGCCGCACTCGCCACGATTTGCCACTCGCCGTGGTTACCGTGATTCAGCACCTCCGCCACGATCTCGTCGGCGGTGTAGAACCGCTCGGGCATCGGCGGTCTTGGCACGGTTGTTTCCAGGTCGCTGGGATGGTGAGCGGCGATCAACAGCGTGCCGCCCACGGCAACCGACCTTGCCAGCCGGCTGAACAGATCTGTGCGCGCGGGCTTGGGCAGGTGCATGTACTGGGCAGACACCAAGTCGTAGCGCTCTGCGCCGGGGTCCCACCCGAGGATGTCCTCGTGCAGCCAGGAAATGCGCCCGGCTACCTCGGCGCCGAACGTCGCCGCGTGCTCCGCTGCGCGCTCCAGTGCGACCTGCGAGATGTCCACGCCGGTAACCCGCCAGCCGCGCTCCGCCAGCCAGATCGCATCGGCGCCCTCGCCGCTGCCGACGTCCAGGGCACTGCCGGGGGTAAGGCTCTCCGCCTGGCTCACCAGGTGCGGGTTCGGCTTGCCGCTCCACAGCTTGTCGCGCGAGGCGTACCGCTCGTCCCAGAACGCCTGGCCGAACTGCTCGTCCATGCTGCCTCTTCCGGTGCGCTCATTCCCGTTTTGCGTCGTCGGGGCCTGTTGACCTGCCCGTGGTAGCCTCTCCCGTGTCCCGACAGGTAATCAAGCTCGGCTCGAGCTCGATCGCCAGCGGCGACGGGCTGGCGCTTGACGTCATCGCGGGCCTTGTCGCGCAGATCGCCGCGGCTCAGCGAGCAGGTCACGAGATCATACTGGTCACGTCCGGCGCAGCCAGGCTGGGTCGTCGCCTGCTGGCCTTCGAAGAGGGCACGAAAACCACTGCGCCGGCCGTCGATTTCGCCTTCCCGGCCGCCGTCGGTCAGCCCGCGCTGATGGCGCTGTACCGGCAGCTGGCCGCGGCGGTCGGAGTCGAGGTATGCCAGATCCTGGTGTCCCGCAGCGACCTCGCATCTGCCCGGGCAATGGGCGATCTCGGCCAGCTTTTGCGCGAGGCAACCGGCCGGGGCCTGTTGCCGGTGGTCAACGGGAACGACGCGACCGACCCGCTGTCCGCCCTGGACAACGACCAGGTCGCGGTGGCCGTGGCGGTCGCAGCCGGGGCGTCGAGGCTGCTGTTCCTGACCGACGTCCGCGCGGCCTACCGGGACGCCGCGCTCAGCGACCCGGTCGCGCGGCTTACCCCGACGCAGGCCAGGGCACTGCGGGTGACCGCGAGCGGCTCGGGCCGGGGCGGCATGGGCTCGAAGCTGGCCGCGGCTGCGCGGGCCGCGTGCTGCGGGGTCGAGTGCGTCATCGGCTCGGCCCGTGAGCCGGACGTGGTCGGCCGCAGCCTCAACCCCCGCGCGCGGCCCGGCACCGTTGTGCGGGCAGCGGGCGACCTGCTGGAACCCGGCAAGCGGTGGGTCGGCGGCATCGCGTACTCCGAAGGCTCGATCGGGGTGAACCGGGAGGCCGAAGCGAGCCTGCGTTCGGGCAGCACCTTGTTCCTGTCCGGCGTCAAGCGGGTAGACGGGGAATTCGCGGCCGGCTCAGTGGTCGAGCTGACCGATGTACGCCACCCCGAGCATGTGCTCGGCCGCGGCTCGGTGGCCCTGCCGTCGGCACTGCTTCGGCTGCTGCGGGCGCTGTCGCCAGTCCAGGTCGCGTCCGTGGTCTCCACCCTGCTGCGGCTGCGCTACGCGGACCCTAGCGCGGCGCTAGGACTCGCGGGATCGGCAGCCGGATCGCTGACCGACCCGGATGTGTACAAGGACTGCGGCGAACTTGCCAGCAGCGAATCGAGGGCCAGCCAGGAGGCATTCGGGCAACTCGAGTCGCTGTCCGGCGACAGGCTGGCCGACCTCGCCGACTGCTTGCTGCTCGCGCAGCCTGCCCTGTGTGCCACGTTCCTACTCGACAGGGGATTCCTGCACGGTCAGGTGCCCACCGACGCGAGCGCGCGCAAGGTGGTGCGCGGCATCTACGCGGTGGACCGCGAGTCGCTGGTCGTGTACCCGTCCTAACCGGCCCGCGGGACCACGACATACTGGCGCAGGTACAGGTCGCGGAACGTGACAGGGCCGCGCGGACCGGGCACCGCGTCGATGTTGATCCCGGTCTCCGG
>JASHTT010000176.1 GCA_030040415.1 Streptosporangiaceae bacterium
GCTGTCTACCCCCACCAGGGCGAGATGTACCTGGTCAGCGGGCTCGACCTGGCCGAGCGCATCGCCCTGGTCGTCCAGGCGGACCCCGGTTACGCGACGACCGCGCGCGAGATCACCGGCATCGAGGTCGCCGCCGAACTGGCCACCCAGGACTGGGGCGGGGCGCGCGTCAGCTTCGGCGACGTGCACGTGTCCAGGCAGGTGGTCTCGTTCGCCCGGCGCAGCCTGGATACCGGGCTGCTGGTCGGAGAAGATGTGCTGGACCTGCCGGAGCGCAAGCTCACCACAAAGGCCGTGTGGTGGACCATCTCGCCGTCGCAGCGGCACAGGCTGGCCAGTTCCGGGACCGACCTGCCAGGCGCCGCGCACGCCGCCGAGCACGCCGCCATCGGACTGTTGCCGCTGGTAGCGGCGTGCGACCGGTGGGATGTGGGCGGGGTGTCGGCTGACCTGCACCCGGCCACCGGGATGCTGACGGTGTTCGTCTACGACGGGCACGCTGGCGGCGCCGGGTTCGCTGAGCGCGGATTCTCCGCTGCTCGCCCGTGGCTCGCCGCGACGGTACAAGCGATCGCCGACTGCGCGTGCACCGCTGGCTGCCCGTCCTGCATTCAGTCGCCCAAGTGCGGCAACGGCAATAACCCGCTGTCCAAGCAGGGGGCCATCGACCTGCTCACGCTGCTGCTGTCGGGGAGAAAGTACCCGGACATGGGGCGACCCCCGTCGGGGGGGAGAACGGGGGTCGCCATGCGGTCCGGCTCCGGGGGGGCAGAGCCGGTCCCACTCAGGAATAAAGACTAGTTGCAATCCCGGCAAGTTACCAGCCGGTCATGCTCAACAACTGGTCCGGTTTTTCTCTATGCTGCCGGACTGCACCCTGATCCGTCGAGCAGACCGGCAAAACTCCTGCGGGTTCTGCTCCAGCGCGCTTGGGCGGCGCCGGTGAACACGGGACCGGCAGACCGGAACAAGCCGGATAAAGTTACAGGCTGTTGTCGCGCATGTTAACCCAGTTACTAATTGAGATAACGAATCGATGACTGCCAGGGCTTTTCAAAGCCGCCGATGGCCAGTACAAAGGTGTTACGGGCAAAAGTCCGGGCACGGCAGCCGGGTACCCACGCGCGACCAGCCGCGGGAGGCGTGCCGTGGCAGGCGAACTCGAGGTCATTGCGTCGTCCGCCTACCACGGCAGTGTAGGTGCACGCTTGGTAACCCGGACGTGACGTGTCAGCGCCGACGGCGCCCCGGCAAGCGGGGCGCCGTTTGCCGTGCGGTGAGTGCTTCCTGATCACTAATTACCGGGTGCGGCATCATCCGTTCATCGGCGATAAGCCAGACTTTGACGTGACAGCTTGATCCAAGGGGGTTTCCATGGCCCATACCGAGGTCAGGAGCGCGTCCTCGGCCGCGACCGACCAATCCATCGGTGACCTGGTGTCCGTGGCTGCAAAAGACGTCTCGCAGCTTGTGCGGTACGAAATCGACCTGGCGAAGCTCGAACTCAAGCAGGACGTTCGCAGGCTCGGCGTCGGCGGGGCACTGCTGGTGGTAGCGGCCTTCGTGGGCTGCCTGGTGCTCGTGCTGCTCTGCTTCGCCCTCGCGTATGGCCTCGTGGCCCTCGGGATCTGGGCATGGGCCGCGTTCCTCATAGTCGCCGGGACCTGCGTGCTGCTGGCGGGCCTCGCCGTGCTGGTCGGAGTCACGCTGGTGCGCAAGCTAGACGGGATGAGCAAGACTCGGCGCAGCTTGTCCGATGACATGTCGATACTGCGCCGCCACAACCACAGCGCGGGGGGCGCTAAGACTCCAGCCAAAGCAGGGTAGCCATGCCAGCTCGGGGCAACCCGTCCATCTACCTCAGCGGGCCCTGGTCGCACCGCTCAGTCAGCGCCAACGGGACCAGGTTCCACGTAGCGGAGAGCGGGGACGGACCGCTCGTCCTGCTCTTGCACGGCTTTCCCGAGTTTTGGTGGACCTGGCGCCGCCAGCTTGTCTCGCTCAGCCAGGCCGGATATCGGGTGGTAGCGCCCGATCTGCGCGGATACGGCGGCAGCGACAAGCCACCCCGCGGTTATGACCTGATAACCGCGGCCTCGGACGCTGCCGGCCTGATCCGCTCGCTCGGTGAGGCGAACGCCGTGGTCGTGGGCCACGACTGGGGCGGGCTGATCGCCTGGACGATGACGGCCTATCACCCGAAGGTGATCCGCAGGCTCGCCGTCGTGTCCATGCCGCACCCGCTGCGGCTGCGACCAGCACTCCTGTCCGCACCGGTCGCGCACGCCCGGAGCATGGGCTACACGCTTGGCTTCCAGCTACCCATGCTTCCGGAACGGCGGCTGCTGAGGGACGGCGCGGAGCGGGTAGCCGAGTTGCTGGCTGCCTGGTCCGGCCCTGGCTGGCCCGATCAGGAAACCGCGGTCCGTTACCAGGAGGCCATGCGGGTGCCGCACGTTGCCCACTCGGCGCTCGAGTATCACCGCTGGTACCTGCGGTCCAGGTTCCGCCCGGACGGAGTCGCCTACAACCGCGCGATGCGGACCCCGGTTCAGGCGCCGACGCTTCAGTTGCACGGCTCGCTTGACCCGTGCGTGCTGCCGAGCGCGGCCCGCGGCTCGAGCATCCACGTCGAAGCCCCGTACCGATGGCGGCTCATCGACGGCGCCGGTCACTTCCCGCACGAGGAGGTTCCCGACCGGTTCGACCTCGAGCTGACGTCCTGGCTGGCCGATCCGGAGCCGGAGCGGTAGGGGCTGGGCTGCCGTGGCGGACCGGGACAGGGATGCGGCGGGACGCGCCAGGAACGCCAGGCCGAGGGACGCGCTCGGACGGCCGCTCAGCCGGGACGCCGCCGGCGTGGCCACTGTCGCCGACGACCCGTCCCTGACACCGGCGCAGGCGCTGTGGCACGCGCAGCGGCTGATCGACGACGGGCTTGCGTTCGGTGCCCATGAGGTGCTGGAGGCGGAGTGGAAGCGGGCGGCGCCCGCCGAGCGCGACCTGTGGCAGGGGCTGGCCCAGGTCGCCGTCGGCCTCACGCACGCGCGGCGCGGGAACGCCCACGGTGCGGCCACCCTGCTCCGCCGGGGCGCCGCGCGGCTGACCGGCTACCCGCCCGTCGGGCCCTACGGCGTGGACGTGGCCGGAGTCAGCCGGTTCTGCGCAGAACTGGCCGCCAGGATCGACGAGCACGGGCTCGCTGGCGTCCTGGACGCGGACTTGCGGGTCAGGCTCGTCGCCGCGGCGGCTGCTGGCTAGTCTCCCTGGCAGCCCAGCGTCGAGACTTCGGTCCGCTTGTATCTGCCTGCCTTGACGTCCTTTGCCACCGCCGCCGCGGTGAGCGCGTAGCCCACCTCCCGGTACTCGGTGGACACCGCGAACACGACTCCGTAGACCTTGCCGCCGGGCGAAAGCAGCGGCCCGCCGGAGTTGCCGTGCTCGATGTCCGCCTTGATCGGGTAGATCTGCCTCTCGACGTAACTGCTCTCGTAGATGTTTTCGCCGATGGCCTCGATGCTGTCTCCGACGGTTGCCGGCCGAGGCGTGAGGTTACGGTCCTCCGGATAACCGACCACGATCGCCTTGGCGGCTGCACGGGCGGGACCGGCGAACTTCAGCGGCTTGGCATTGAGGCCGGGGACGTACAGCACCGCGACGTCGACGTTCGGGTCGTACAGCACCACGGTGGCCTTGTAGTTGACACCGGAGCTGGTGGTCACCTCGGGACCCGGCGTCGAGCTGTACGGCTCGGTTTTCACGCCTGCCACCACGTGCGCGTTGGTCAGGACGTGGTGCGGCGAGATCACGAACCCCGAACCCTCGATCGAACTCCCGCAAGAAGGCGCCAGGCCCTGGATCTTGACGATGCTCGCCTCGGCCCTGCGCAGCGCGGGCGACCGCAAGACTGCCGGGTTGGGCTCGGGCAGATCAGGGCTCACCTCCGCGCCGATCTCGCTGAATACCTGTTCGTACAGCCCGTTGGACAGCAGGCCTCGCAGCGGCGGGAAGATCGGCAACGTCAGCGCGGAACTCGGCATGACGCGGTCGACGGCACGCAGCACAATTGAGTCGTTGACCTGCCTGGAGATCACCTGGAACGGCGTGTTGGCGACAAAGGATCCGATAAGCCAGGCGACCACCAGCAGCGCGACAACGTTCACCGCGGCGCCGCCCAGCGAGTCGAGCAACGCCGCTGGCCTGCCGGTCACCCGGGACCGCGCCGCGACGCCGATTGCGGATGCCGCCACCATTCCGACGACGGCTGCCAGGAACACCACGAGGATCGCCAGCAGGGCCTGCGTAGACGGAACGCTGGAGACCGCACGGGAGATCGGCGGCGCGATCAGCGCCCCGGCGGCGACGCCGCCGATGAACCCGGTCAGGCTGAGCGCGCCGATGATGAAACCCTGCCGGTACCCGGCCACGGCGAACGCCGCGATCATCACGAGCAGTATCAGGTCGAGCAGGTCCCCGGGCACGCCATCAACCTATAGTCATTCGGCGCGTCCCGGCGCACTCCACGGGGCGTACTGCGCGGGGAAAGCACCGCCCGCGGCTGCCGTCAGCCGACATCGGCAGGCCGCGCGGCCGGCAACTGACCGTCGGGCAGCGTCTGCACCCGGCTGCGGTCCCACGGCTGCTCCCAGCCGCCGAGCGCCAGCAGCCGGTCGACAAGCAGCGCTGTGAACCCCCAGACGAGCAGGCCCGCGACCCGGAACGCCGGGCCCAGAAGGCCGGAAGGACCCGTGATCGTGATCCGGTTAGCGGGGTTCGCCAGGTCTGCTACGGGCACCCGGACGACGGCGGCTATCTCTGCGGGATCGCCCGGCGCGACAGGCACCGGCGAGTGCCACCAGCCGAGCACTGGGGTGACAAGGAAGCCAGTCCTCGATATGTACAGCTGGGGTAGCACGCCCAGCACCTCAACCCCCGCCGGGTCCAGGCCGGTCTCCTCGGCGGCCTCGCGCAACGCGGCCCGCACCGGCCCGCCGTCGCTCTCGTCGATGGCGCCGCCGGGGAAGGCCGGCTGCCCCGGGTGGTTGCGCAGCCAGGCGGCTCGCTCGATCAGCAGCAGGTCGGGACCTTCCGCGCCGTCACCGAACAGGACGAGCACCGCCGCCGGCCTGCCGCCCGACTCCGGTGGCCGAAGCGGCCGAGGTACGGGCATCTGGCAAGCCGCAGTCGCGAGCCGGGATAGCCACTCTGGCGGGAGCCCGGCCCGCTCTTCACCCTTTGGCTGGGGGCCGCCGGGCACGGCGGGAGTTCTGCCGGTCAAGAGAACGGCCCCGTCCTGACGAGCTTGCGGGCCACCGCCTCATCGACCGGCCCGATGCCGAAGGACGGGCAGAGTCTGGCGACACCACAAGCGCCGCAGGCGGGCCTGCGGGCATGGCAGACGCGCCTGCCGTGCCAGATCAGGCGGTGCGACAGCATGGTCCACTCCGACTTTGGGATCAGCTCACCGACGTCGTGCTCGATCTTGACCGGGTCCTTCTGCGCGGTCCAGCCGAATCGGTGCGCGAGGCGCGCGAAGTGTGTGTCGACGGTAAGACCAGGCACGCCGAAGGCGTTCCCGAGCACGACGTTCGCCGTCTTCCTGCCAACGCCAGGCAGCGTCACCAGGTCCTTCATGCGCCCAGGCACTTCACCGCCGAACCGGTCGCACAGTGCCTGGCCGAGGCCGATGAGGGCGGTGGTCTTGGCGCGGAAGAAACCGGTCGACTGGATGATCTTCTCGAGGTCCGCCCGTTCCGCCGACGCGTAGTCAGCGGCCGTCCGGTATCGCGCGAACAGCACGGGCGTCACCATGTTGACCCGCTTGTCGGTGGTCTGGGCCGACAGGATCGTCGCAACCAGCAGTTCGAGCGGGGACTTGAAGTCCAGCTCGGTGTGCGCATCAGGGTAGAGCTCGGCCAGATCCTTGTTGATCCGGCGGGCCCTGCGTACGAGAGCGAGGTGCGTCTCCGGGGGTCGTGGGGCCACCGGACTAGCTTATTGGCCGCGGGCGCCAGCAACGTTGTGCGTGCCCGCCCGCCCGCGCGCCCGGGCCCCGGAACCGATCCAGCCACGGCGCCGGAACAGCACGTACAGACCGGCGACGGCCACCAGTTCGGTGCCGAGGCCGAGTAGCAGGAAGGTCGGCAGGGCACCGAGGCGGTCGACCATCCAGGCGAAGTTCTGACCGAAGAAGCCAGTCAGGAAGGACAGCGGCAGGAAGATCGTGGCGATGATGGCTAGCTGCTTCATCACCTCGTTGAGGTTGTTGGAAACCATCGTCAGGTAGACCGACATGGCATTGCTCAGCAAGTCGCGGTAGCTGTCGATGAGGTCGCTGATCCGGATCAGGTGGTCGTATAGGTCACGCAGGTACGGATCGCTGGCAGGCGTCGTGCCTGGCAGTTCCACCATGCCGGAGACCAGCGAGGCCATCAGGTCGCGCTGCGGCGAGACGAGCTTGCGCACCTCGACCAGCCAGCGCTGCATCTCGAAGAGCTCGGCGAGCTGGTCGTTCGTCGTC
>JASHTT010000019.1 GCA_030040415.1 Streptosporangiaceae bacterium
GCGCGGCTGAGGGTCCGCCGGGAGGGGCCGCGGCCGCGATCCCGGCGCAGGCTTGAGCGCGAACCGGCCCCGTATTGATCGCCTGCGCCCGGACGCAGGCCATCAGCTTTTCCCTGGCCGTCCTGCGAGGCGTCGGGTGGATCCGGTTCCGGGGCGACGGGCGCCGAGAATGCCGGCCATAGCTCATCGAGCAGTTCGTCGAGCACTGATTCCGGACTCCGGTCGCAACCGTCGGCGATCCTGATCCGCCCGGACAGCGCGGCGTATGCGCCATCCCTGGCGGTGGCCCTGGATGCTGGCTCCTCGGCGCGAATCCGGCGCAGGCCCTCGATGAGCAGCACGAGGTCGATGGCACCCCGGACGGACGAGCCCATCCTGACGTCGCGGTGCTCGCGGGTGGCGCGGGTGAGCTCCACCGCAAAGCGCACGACCGGACCGTCATGCCCGGTAACCGCGGCGGTGATCTGCCGCTCGGCCACCGCGTCCTGGTATCCGAGGACGATGCGGCAGATGCGGTCGGCGATGGCCTGGCTGACCCTGGCGGTGCCGATCGCGTCGAACGGGTTCATGGCCGCGATGAGCCGGAACTGCTCGTTCGCCTGCACCAGTCCCAGCCGGGGAACCGCGATCTCACCCTCGGTCAGCACCGTGATCAGCACATTAAGGGTTTCCTCTGGTACCCGGTTGAACTCCTCCAGGTACAGCAGCGCGCCGGCTCGCATGGCCTGCAGCAGCGGGCCATCGGTGAAGCTCGACGGCAGGTAGCCCTCGGCAAGCACTTGTGCGGGGTCGTACTGGCCGATAAGCCGGGCCGGCGTCAGCTCCGCGTTGCCCTCGACGAACACCACGGCCCTGCCGAGCTCACGGGCGATGGACCTGAGCAACGTGGACTTGCCGGTGCCCGGCGGGCCCTCGAGCACCACGTGCCTGGCTGCCTGCAGCGCGACCGTGAGTACCTCCCGTTCGCGCTGCAGGCCGACGACGAGATCCGGGCCGGTCACCCGGCCCCCAGGTCAGGAGTCATAGAGGATCACGCCGCGGATGTTCTTGCCGTCCAGCATGTCCTGGTAGCCCTGATTGATCTGGTCGAGGGTGTAGGTGGTGGTGATCAGCTCGTCCAGCTTGAGGTCGCCAGCCTGGTACAGCTCCACCATCCGCGGGATGTCGTGGAACGGATCGCCGGACCCGAACAGGCTGCCCTGCAGCCGCTTCTCCATCAGGGTCAGCATCGAGCTGTTGATCTGGATGTTGTTCGACACCAGGTCGCCCAGCCCGGTGATCACCACGGTGCCGCCCTTGCGGATCGTGTTGAAGGCGTTCGTGACCAGCTCGGTCGTCACCGTACCTGCGGTAATGATCGCCTTGTCGGCCATGACCCCGCGGGTGAGGCCGTGGATGAGCAGCGCGGCTTCCTCGGCCGTGGCGCAGCTGTGCGTCGCACCGAGTTGCTCGGCGGCCTCGCGCTTGTTGGCCAGGGGGTCGATGGCCACGACGTTGCGCGCGCCGGCCAGGGCGGCGCCCTGCACCGAGTTGATGCCGATGCCGCCGATGCCGTATATGACGATCGTGTCGCCAGGCTCCACGTCGGCGGCGTGCACCGCCGATCCCCAGCCGGTCGGCACGCCGCAGCCGATCAGGGCAGCCTTGTCTAGTGGCACGTCGTCATCGACCTTGACGCAGGACAGCTCCGAGACGGTGGCGTACTGCGAGAACGTGCCGAGCATGCACATGCCGCCGACGTCCTCGCCGTCGGCAGTGTGGAACCGGTAGGTCCCGTCCAGTAGCTGCCCGTCGAGTATCGTCGCGCCGAGATCGCAGAGGTTCGACTTACCGGTCGAGCACCACCGGCAGTGCCCGCAGACCGGCAGGAACGAGCAGATCACGTGGTCGCCTACGGTAAGCCGGGTCACGCCAGGGCCGATCTCCTCGATCACCCCCGCGCCTTCATGACCGCCCACTATCGGGTAGCGCGGCATCAGGTCGCCGGTGCGCACGTGCTCGTCGGAGTGGCAGAGTCCGGAGGCTACGAACCGGATGAGCACCTCGCCGGTCTTCGGCGGGTCGAGCTCCAGCTCGAGGACCTCCCAGTCCTGGCCGACGCCACGCATGATCGCTGCCCTGGTCTTCATCGACGCTCCTGATTCTGCCGGCCACCGGCCAGCACTGCCTGATTTGTGGTAACCCTAGGTCCGCTGTGACTCGCTGGTAAAGCAGCCTGCGGGGGGTTCGGCGGTCGTCCCGGCGGGTTGCGCCGCTTGCCTGTGGACGGGTCACCCAGACAGGCCGAAGATCGCCGCTGCGTTGCCGCCAAGAGCCGCCGCCACGTCCTCTTGCGAGCACCCGGCGTCGAGCAGCACCTTCCGCAGTGCCCTGGCGTTGCGTTGCACGCCGGGTGCGCCCGGCCAGTCGGTGCCGAACACCATCTTGGCCGCGAGCCTGCGCAGCGAGCCGCCGTAGTAATCGGGCAGCCGCTGTGGCGGCAGCCCTGATACCTCCAGCCAGGTGTTCGGCCGCATCAGCGCCAGAAAGGCCGCCTGGTCGTACCACCAGCCGCGGCCGCCATGCGCGAGCACGACGGTGAGGCCCGGGAAGTCGCGAAGCACGGGGTCTAGCAGCGCAGGCTCGCCGTAGGCGTTGGCCGACCCAAAGAACGTCGATGTTCCGCAGTGCACGACCACCGGCAAGCCGCGTTCCTCTGCCCATGCGTACGCGGGGTAGAGCATCCTGTCGGCAGGCTCGAATCCGCCATGCACCGGATGGATCTTGCACGCGACGGCGCCCAGCCCGACCTGGCGGGCCAGTTCGGCGCGCACCGGGTAGTGCAGGTGAGGATTGATGCTGGCGACCGGCCGGAAGCGTGCAGGATTATGCGCGACGAGCGGTAGCACGTCCTCGATCGGCTGGATGCCGGTCGTCTTCGGGCTGTACTCCGCGAACAGCAGCACGTGGTCAGCACCCTGCGCGCCGAAGTAATCATCGAGTGCGGCTGGCCGTGGCAGGCCAGCCTCGTCGTACAGCTGGCCGAACGGGACAGCGGCACCGAACGTCTCGCGCCACGCGTGCCAGTCGCCCGAGAGGGTCCCGAGCCTGGCGACGTGCACATGAGCGTCAACCAGCAGCTTGCCGTCGAGCACTCATGCACCTCCGGCCGCGAGGGGCTGGCTAACGGGCGGCGGCGCCGACCAGGCCTGGCTCTGTCTGCTGGACTTTCGTCAGGCAGTCGCTCTGGCCGCAGGCCGAAGAATATGCCGAACATGATCACCAGGTCCA
>JASHTT010000177.1 GCA_030040415.1 Streptosporangiaceae bacterium
CCAGGTTGATAGAAGGCCGGCTCCTGTCCATTGCGAGCTCTCTCGTCCGTCGTAATTGTGACCGACCGAGAGAGAAGGTGGTGGTCCAGATGACGATTTACGGTCCCGTACCGGTAGCCGTACCTGGCCCCAGCCCCCTCGGTGCCGAGCGCCACGGCCCGGCTCAGGGTTGCCGCCCGTCGGAGGCCAAAGTGAACGGCGACACGGACGCACCACGGCAGGTCATGAGCCTTGACTCGCCGGCCGTCTGGGACCGCTGAGTGTCCGCCGGTCACTCTGCGGCAACGCGGTGTCCGGCACCGCGGGCGCCCAGCGCTGCTATGGCTGCGAGCCCGGCAGCGAACACGGCCGTTGCGCATACTGCTCCGCCCACGTCGCCGGCTGGCCTGCTAGCCCAGACCCACGGCGTGGTCCAGCCGTCGGCGAGAGCGCCCTCGATGATGAACAGGTAGCCCATCGGCCCGACCCAGCCGAACGCACCACCCAGCGCGGCGGCAGACAGCAGCCCGATGCCGGTCATGCCGACCAGGTTGCGGAGCAGTGCCAGCACGCCGCCGGGCAGGTAGCCGCCCGAAGCTCCAGCGGAGAGCAGACCGAAGGCCGCGGCCGCCAGCACCAGCACAATGCTGAGGCGCAACCACGGCAGCCGCCAGGAGGCGGCCCGTTCCGTATCGCCGAAGGGGCCATAGCTGGTGACCGCGACGATCGCGGCGGCACAAGTCTCGACGATCATCGGGATCGCGAGCTGCGCGGCCGGGCCTCCGGCAATATTCCAGCGCCAGTGCAACGCCGAGCACAGCACGCAGCCCAGCGCGGCAAGCAGGCAGCACGCAGCCGGGACGCGGCGGCTCAGCAAATAGAGCCTCACCAGGCGCAACCCGGCGGTCATTGGCCGGAATGCCGCCGGGGCCTGCGGAGGCTGCCGGGCGGTCGCGGTCACGGCACTTGGGCCAGCGTGAGGCGGCCAGCACGGAGCGCGACCAGGTGAGTGGCGAGCCAGGCGTGGCGAGCGGCATCGGGCAGCGCGGCTAGGCGCTTCGCCGCAGCGTAGACGGGCGTGCTGGCCGGCGCAGACAGGGCCTGCGTCAGGTAGGTGTCCGCCAGCAGCCCGTTCTGTGCAGCGAACGGCACTCCCATGCTTTGCAGCAGCGCGGCCCGCACGGCCTGCTCCGGGGGCGTGCCCGGACCGGTGCCCGCGCCCACGAAGGCCTGGAGGAACACAAGCCAGATGCTCTGGTCGTACATCTGCACGGGCACGGGCGGGTTGAAGCCGCTGTTACCCGGCAGGAACCAGTACGCGCCGAGCGGCACGGACAGAACCGGCGGTTGACCGCTTATCGTCATCGGCTGGCCGCTTTGCCCGCCAGTGCTGTATGCCGCCGGGCTCTGGACCGCGCGCACCGGGGCGCCTGGCAGTCCGGCCACATCGCGCGCAACCGCGGTCAGCGCTGCGGTCGTATCGGTCAGGTAGCTCTTGTAGGCCGGGTTCAGGCACACGCGGATCCCAGAGCCAGCGCAGACCGGGGTGTAGGCGATCAGCCTGTCGCTGGCCGCGTCGTGCAGCGCAGGGATGTCGATGCCGTGCGGGGTAAGCCTGGCGGTGGTGGCCAGCCCGACCGCGGCTCCGGTCGCAGCCAGTCCCGCTGCGGTGACCCCCACTGCGGCCATCCGCAAGCGGCGGCCGCCCGCAGCCGGCGGCAGACCCGCGAGGCCGAGCACCGCGACGGTGATCCCGGCGAGGAACATCATCCGAGCGATTGGCAGATCGGGAAGGTAGCGGTAGAAGATCCCGGAATCTTGCTGGAAGTTGCCGGTGGAGTCCGTCGGCAGGATCAGCGCCCAACCGCTGCCGTCGCTGAACCCGATCTTGGAGGACAGCGCCATGGCCAGGAACGCGGCGAACGCGGCGATCGGCGCGACGAACCTGTTGGGTATCAGCACCCCGAGGGCGAACCCAGCAGCAGTGAACGTGGCGACGCCGGTGACGCCCACCGCTACCCACCACCACGGCGGCTCGCCCTGGACCCCGCGGTGTGCGTAAGCCGCGAACATCACCCCGACGAACACGAGGTAGGCTGCCAGCGCCCAGGTCGTCGTTGCCGCCCACGTCGCAAGCTGCGCGACCCAGCGTGGCCGCGCGGTGGCAGCCACCAGGTCTCCAGTGCCGCGCCTGCCGTCCCGGGCGCCGGTCCACGCAGCCATTCCGGCGACAAACGGGGCGAAGTCGATGATGGTGTGGCCCTGCCCCATGTTCCAGAAGGTCACCAGCGGGTACAGCGGCGCCTGCGAAGCGCTCGGCCGGTAGGAGTCAAACCAGAACAGCACCGCGATGAGCGGCAGAATTAGCGGCATCGGGCTTCGTCGGAACTCGATCCACCAGAGCCGCAGGATGGACGGCGCAGCGGGCCGCCAGCCGGCGGGCGCCCGACTGGCCGGGGCACCGGTAGCGATCATGCCCGTGCCTCCGAGAGCACCGCGCTGTAGCCACGCTCCAGCGGGGCGTCGCCCGCAGCGCCGGAGCCCTCGCCCCGCGCGGTCAGCTGGGCCGGGGTGCCATGGAAGACGATCTTGCCTTGGTTCATCAGCGTTACCTCCGTGCACGCGGCGCCGACGTCCTCGACAAGATGAGTGCTGACCACGACCGTGGCGCGCCCGCCTATCTCGCGGAGCAGGGCGCGGAAGGCCATCCGCTGCTCGGGATCCAGCCCCGCGGTGGGCTCATCAAGCAGAAGGAGTTCCGGGTCGTTGACGATTGCCTGCGCGATCCCGACGCGGCGCAGCATCCCACCGGACAAGGACCTGAGCTTGGACCTTGCCCTGTCCGACAGGCCGCACCGCTCGACCGCGGAGGCCACCGCGCCAGGCACCTTCGCCGGCGGCATGTCCTTGAGCAGCGCGAAGTACTCCACGAACTCACTGACCGTGAATCCCGGGTAGTAGCCCAGGCTCTGCGGTAGGTAGCCGAGCCGCCGCCGGATCTCGCGGCGATCGGCGTGGTCGCCGGGGTCACGGCCGAGCAGTTCCATCCGTCCCGAGGACGGCGCCAGCACCGTTGCCATCATCCGGAGCAGCGAGGTCTTCCCCGCGCCATTGGGGCCAAGCAACCCGAACACGCCAGGTCCCGCCTGCAGGCTCACGCCAGCGACCGCTTCGGTGCGGCCGAACCGTCGGCGGAGGTCGGTAAGTTCGACGTTCATCTGGCTCCTCCGGGAACGCGTGTCGCGTACAGCACGAGCGCGACGCAGCCGGCCGTGACCGCAAGATAGGGCAAGACGAGCGACGAGGTGGTCACCGCCGCGGTGAAGGTGCCGGTCAGCGCCCGGCCCGCCAGCACCGTGATAGCCCAGCCGGCCATCCCGGCGGCCACGCCGACGTTCGCGGAGCGCGCTAGGGTCGCGCCAGCCAGTGCCAGCGCGCAGACAGCAGTCATCGGCACCAGCCACCCGAACGTTACCGCCACGGCGACACCCGAGACAGCCGAGGCGATGAGGCCCAGCGCTGCATTCAGGCCGAACACGGCGAGTGCCCGGACGAGAAGCACCATCCGGTCGCTGACCGGCAGGCTCTGGGACAGTTCCCAGGCCGGATCGATACCGGGCCCGTAGGCATAAGCGATCCCCGCAGCCGCAATCGCCGGCGCGAGCAGGGCCACGTAAGGCGTGCCGGTGCCCGCGGTCGCGGCGATTCCGGCGATAAGAACCACGCAGCTCGCGACCAGCCAGCCGAGCATCAGCGAGGGCGTGACGACCAGAGCCCGGGCCAGGCCGGGCGAGCGAAGCAGCCAGCCAACCAGGCGCTCGGCCGGGCTGGGCGCTGGGCACCAGACCCGCGCGGCGACCCCGGTCCACACCCGGTCGAGATCGACATCCAGCGGTTCGTTCACCTCGGTCATGACGCACCTTTCTCAGCCGCCGTGCTGGGGCGCAACGCGACCCGCAGCCGCCGCCGGACCCGGTGCGCCCGGCTCTTGACCGTGCCGACCGGCACGCCGAGCAGTACCGCTGCCTCGGCTACGGGGCGATCCTCGACGTAGACCAGCCGCCAGACCTCTCGCTCGGCGCTTCCGTCCGGGCCGAGCGCCGCGGCGGCCGCCGCGATGGCTTCCGC
Organism: Streptosporangiaceae bacterium; assembly: GCA_030040415.1. Taxonomy (GTDB): domain Bacteria; phylum Actinomycetota; class Actinomycetes; order Streptosporangiales; family Streptosporangiaceae; genus JAJYUU01. Next base: position 4,108 of record JASHTT010000177.1, read on the forward strand.
CAACAAGACGGCCTCGGCAGGGTCCGTTCCTGCCAGCAACTCTGGCAATTCGAGCGTGGCGGGACCGCGCCGCCGCAAGTACAGCGCGGCCTGGCGACGCGCGATACCCCACAGCCAGCCGCCTGCCAAACCTTCGGGCCGGTACCGTTTCGCGCCTTGCCATACCGCGACAAACGTCTCCTGCAGGACGTCCTCGGTGTCTGCCGCCGGCAGGATCGAACGCAGCCGGGTCGCCAGCCACGGCGCGTGCCGGCGGAACAGCTCCCGCAGCGCGTTGTCGTCGCCGGCCGCGATCGCGGCGATCAGCTCGTCGTCATCCATCGCATCTCTATTGCGTCCGCGCGGCCGCAGGTTCACGAAGGCAGCTGGCAGTCATGGCGCTGGCGCCAGCCAGTGACCTGCGAGAATTCCGAAAACTCACGCGCAGCTATCGAGAATTAGGTCGGACAGGTCGCGAAGTTGGCCGAACCCAACAGGATCGGGGACGGACTTGTTCGACAGATAGACACTGACAAGCTCCCGGCCCGGGTCACACCAGGCGACGCAGCTCGATGATCCGCCAAATCCGAAGGTCTCGCGGCTGCTCTTGCTGCCCATCATGAGCCCGGGGCCTTGGTCAGTGGCGACGCCGCCAAGCATGAATGCCTGCGACCAGCGCACGGGCGCCTTGATGAACTGGTCTATCTCCCCGTCAGACGACGGCTCGCGCGCCGCAAGTATCGTCGCTTGGCTGAGAACCTGGACGCCACCATAACGCCCGCCGCAGCGAAGCATCTCGTAGCAGACCGCAACGTCCCTGGCGGTCGTCGAGGTAGTCGCCGATGGGCACACCGCCTCGCGCATCCGGCGCCAGTTGAAAATAAATGCCGCCCGGCCGTTGATCACTACACGCTGTCCCCAGGCCGACCGCGGCAGGCCGAAACTGGTCCTGGTGAGCCCGAGTGGGCCAGCAAAGTTCTCATCGAAGAACTCTTGAATATTCCGTCCGGTTACTCGGCGGACGAGCTCGCCGCACAGGGAGCCGTAGCTGAAGAACTGGTAGGCCGGCACGCTTCCGGGGGGATACCACGGCGTAGTTGCCTCGATGCGGTGTATCGACTTAGCCCAGTTCGGTATGGCCCACACCTCGCCCAGCATGCTTCGCATTCCTGGACGCATCATTGGTGCCCCGCTGCGGTGCTGCAAAATCTGCCGGACGGTCACCGCCTCCTTGCCATGCTGCCCGTACTCCGGCCAGTACTCGCTGACCGGCTTGTCAAGTGAGAGCTGCCCACGCTCGGCCAGCAGATGTACGCAGAGAGCCGCGAATGGCTTGCCTAGTGAGTAGACGATGAAGCGGTCCGAGGGCGTGACTGCGGCATGGCCACGGCTGGTAGATCCGACCGAGCGGTCAAGAATGACCCGGCCGCCTCGCAGGACGACAAGCTGCGCACCGAAATGCCTGTCGGTCAGCCGCGACAACAGCCAGTCTGTGGCGAGCTTCAAGCGGGGGGCGCTCATGCCCGCAGCTGACGGCGGCACCTCGGCCCAGGCGCTGCCATCGTCGGGAGACAGTGCCGTGCCGCCGACTGCCCCGCCTGCATCTGCCGGACGATGTATTTCGTTATCCGACATGGCACGCGCTCCCCGTCTCAATGGCCCGAAGACGGTACGGACGCTACTCGCCAGCGGCAGTCGCGGCTACGGTGCCGGGCAGCGCGCGCGCAGGATCCGGCTGCCCTGGGATCCGGTGATCACGGCGTACTTGGCTGGCTGGCCGAACGGCTGCCACGTGGCCGACAGGTGTACCGGCGCACCGTGCGCCAAGTGCACCACGAGCGCCGCCGTTACGACGCCCGTCGACTTATTCCAGACAGCAGTCCCGTCGATCGTGGCGTTGATGACCCAGCGGACCGCGTGCAGCGAGATCGTGAGCTTGTTCCCCTCGGTGAGAACGATCGTCCCCCCGCGCAATCCGAGGTCGGTGCCCGAGGACAGGTACGCCGAGCGGCTGATCTCGTCACCCACGGCCGCCACCGCTATCGCGGCCGCCTGCAGCGCCGTCCGGCCTGCCGTGTTGCCCCCGGACGCCGTCGCCGGGACGGCGTCGGCCAGTTGCTCCGGGTAGCTGCCGACGGTGTGGATCGGCGCCACCCGCGCCGCACAATTGACGTTCTCGTGCCGCAGGTTGCCGGGATCGGCGACGAAGCGCCGGTAAATGGAGGCCGCGCAGGCGTCGTTGGCGTCCTGCAGCGTCACGTGCGTCAGGTTGGCGACCCTGACCAGCCGGGCTGACTTGCCCATCTGCTTGGCAACCAGAGACGCACCGTCCAGCCACGGCGTTAGCGAGTCGAACGTGCCGGACAGGATCAGCACTGGCACGCTGGACGGCACCAGCGGCGGCCGGCGGGTTATCGGCGCGACGAGGTGCACGGGCGACGGCCAGTCCAGGCAGGCGCTGAAGGCCTCGGTGTACTGGTCCATGCTGGTCCACTGGGTCACGCTGAACGGGGCGAAGGTACCGGCTGGCTCACGCCGCACCGCCGCCTCGTACTGCCGCAGCCGGACCGCGGGTGGTGCTGTGCGGCTGAACAGCTGCACGTAATCAGTGCAGGACACAGCGAAGTACAGTCCGTCGCTGAACTCGGGCAGCGGATAGTTGGTGTCGTCGAAGCCGATGGACAGCGCGGCCAGTCGCAGCAGCGGCGCCGGGTCGTTGTGCTGCAGCAGCGCCCGGCCGGCCGCGTCCAGGTCCTGGTAGACGATCGGATCGAAGCCAGCGTTGTTGACGAGGTTGACGAGGGTGAGCTCGTCCACCGTCATCTTCATCCGGGTCCCGTTCAGCGACGCCGTCTCGCCGGTCACCGGCCTGCGCGCGAGCCGGCTGGCAAGCTGACTGATCCGCTGCCACGCTGACCCGTCGCCGCTGGCGGCCGCAGCGCACGCCGGCGAGCGGCTGCAGGCCTCATCGAAGGCCTCGCGCGCTGTCACCGCCGTGGTTGCATACCACGGGTTGAGGTCGAGCACCTGGTAGGTCGAGTCGAGCGTCACCGACCGGAGTTCCTGCGGGTACCGGGAGGCGAAGACCTGCGCGAACCAGCTGCCGTAGGAGTCGCCATACAGGTCCACCCGGCCGAGCTTCAGCGCCTTCACGACGTTCGACACGTCGCGGGCCGAGTACGCGGTGTTAAACAGGTCGGACGCGTGCACCCAGCCGCCGTTGCGGTAGCGCCAGGTGTGATTGAGCTGCTTACCACACGCTGCCACCAGCTTGTCAAAGGCGGCGCCGTACTGGTGCTGCGGCCGCGGCCAGCTCTCCAGCCCTTTGCAGTCGATCGGGTTGGAGTTCCCCGTGCCGCGCAGGTTCACCAGCAGCATGTTGCGCGTCCGCAGCAGCGGCCCGGCCTGCGCGACGTACAGCGGCTCGCTCCCGGTGCTGGCGAACCCCGGCCCGCCCTCGACCGCGAGGATCGTCCCCGCCGCGACCTTGGCCGCCGTCGGCGGCAGCAGCTCGAAGCCGATGCTGATGTCCGGACTTTCCTTGGACGAGTAGTCGAGCGGGACCTCGATGCTGCCGCAGTAGGCAACCGGCGCCGTTCCGCACTTGCTGAGCCGGACGGTGCCCACGCGGATCTCGGCCGGGGCGGTGCGGCGGCCTCGGACGATCCCGCCAGCCCGGTCGATCCCGCCAGCCCCAGCGATCCCGCCAGCCCGGGCGATGTGGCCGACCGTGGCGGCGTTCGCGCCTGGCGCTAAGCCGAGCAGTACGAGCCCGCTTGCCGCTATCAGACCCGACCAGTTCCGTGCCGCGACGGCATAACGCCGACTTGTCCGGTTCCGCACCCGCAAATCGTAGTTCCGCGCACCCGCCCGGGCCAAGGTGTTGACCTCAGCTCCTCGCGCGGAGCCGCGGACCAGGCGGCGGAACGCGGATCCGGGCTGTCGCGGTGAAGTTTCACGCGGCGGGCCGACCGACTGCCCGGATATTCCCGGCGATCCACGCAAATCACTCCAGTTGATCTTGAGTAACGATCTCAGGCGAGTCATGGGTGTGCGTTTACTGGTGCTATAACCCCAGTAAACGCACACCCATAATCCGAAGAGACGAGAGTTTGCACCATTAAGTCCGTTACATACCGTGAGAGGCACAGCCCTGACGCCAGCGCAACCACGGACCCGGCCCCGCCCGACCGTCGCACCCCGTCTTCGTGACGTCCGCACCGCCGACATCGCGGCCAAGCTGGTCGTCAAGAGCTCTGTTACCGCAGCCCGCGGCGTCACGGCCGGGTGCCGAACGACGGCCGTCCGGGCTGGGCTGGCAAGACCGCGTAGGCGTCGCGGACCCAGTCGCACAGCAGCGGCCTCGTCT
>JASHTT010000178.1 GCA_030040415.1 Streptosporangiaceae bacterium
CGACGAACAACTGGGCGATGATCACCCCGTACATCGTCTCGCTCAGCCGCTGTCCCGAGAGCCTGCCGAGGAACGTGTACGGACCGACGATGTAGATCAGCAGGATCCCGCTGATCAGCGGCGGCACCGCCAGCGGCAACTGGACGATGACGCTCACCGCCGACGACAGCCACCCGCGGTGGCGGGCCAGCGCGTACGCCAGCGGGATGCCGGCCACCACCCCGATCAGCAGGGAGATCGTGGCGCCCTCGAGCGAGACCACCAGCGCCGACCACAGCCCGGGGACGTTCCAGCCTTCGTTGTGCCCGCTGACCACGCGCACGACGAACGCGCCAACCGGATATGCCAGGTAGAGCACCAGCAGGGCGCCGAGCCAGCGGACCAGCCGCGGCGCCCTGCCCGCTGTCACGACTTGAGCAGGCTGCTCAGCCCGCTCGGCACGCCGGACCCCACCACCGTGGCCGGCGAGACGACCAGGAACTTGTCCGCCTTCATCTCCGCCTGGCCGGCAGGCCCGAGCAGGAACTTGATGAACGCCTCAGCCGCCGCCAGATGCGGGGCGTTCTTCACGATCGTGATCGTGTACTTGCCCTCCAGGCTGACACCGGTCAGCGTCACGAACGGGCTGTCCTGCGAGATGGCGTCCGCCTCGTACATGAACGACGCATCCAGCTGCCCAGTCTGGATATCGGCCTCTTCGGTGTTCTCCACGTACTCATCCGACGTCTCGGTCGCCAGCGTCTTGAGCGCCGGCAGATGCTGCGCCGTCGCCGTCTCCTCCAGCGCCTCAGCGGCCAGCACTCCGCCGGGGTCCTGGCTCGGGTTGGTCCGCCCCAGCCGGAAGCCAGGCATCGTGATGACGTCATACCAGGGCTTGGTCTGCAGATCATGGGCGAACTTGCTCTTGGGATAGTAACCCAGGACCTCCGGCGACGCGGCGAAGTCCGCGTACCACGACACCCAGTCTCCGTTACTGGCGCCCATCAGACTGGCCGTCACCGTGGGCGACGCGCTGACGAAGACGTCAGCGACGGCCACCTTGTTCTTGATGTTCGCCGCCAGCGTCCCCGACCCGGCCGAGGTGTCGACCAGCGTGTAGCCGGTCGCCTTGTGGAACGCCGGACCCACCGACTTGGTCATCAAGGTGTCCAGCGACCCCGCAGAGAACACATCGACGTTGCCGCTGTGCTTCGAGGACGCAGGCGTGGTAGTGGAACTGCCGCAGCCAGCAGCGGCAAGCCCAATGCAAGCAATAGATACGGAAGCGGCGATCAGTGCACCGCGCCGACGACTTAGAGCCACCATCCCACAGACGATAGCCAACGTAGGTTGCGCGTAACAAGAAAGATGGACATCTTGTGATCTAGTCGGCGAGCTTGAGGAGTCACCCGCTGACCTGCTTGAGCAATAAGTCAGTGAACTGCCTGGCCAGCAGTACCGGGCGCGCTGTACCCTTGTTCTATGTACGTAGATAAAGATAACAGCGAGGCGGCGCATCAGCCGACTTCACCGATCGAGTTCCGCCTTGACGCCGGCTCAGGTGTCCCGACCTACCTGCAGCTCGTCCATCAGGTCGAACATGCGCTCCGCCTGGGTTACCTCCTGCCCGGTGATCAGCTCCCGAAGGTCCGCGACGTCGTCGCCGAGCTGGCGATCAACCCGAACACCGTGCTGAAGGCCTACAAGGAACTGGAGACAAAGGGCCTTACGGCGGGGCGGCCAGGGCAAGGGACGTTCATCGAGGGGACGCTCGGTCAGGTGACCCTGCCGGACCTCACCGACCTGCGACGCTCCCTGGTCTCGTGGGTGGCGTCTGCCGACGCCGCGGGACTCGACGAGGATGGCATCGCGGCGCTTGTCGCGAACGTACTGCGGGACTTTCGCGAGCGTCGCGGTAGCGCTGAAGGCCGGCGCCACTCCGCCCCGCGACGTGAAGCTGGGGGGGCGGCATGAACGTCATCGAGACGCACGCCGTCAGCAAGTCCTATGGCTCGACGAGGGCACTGCGCGACTGCACGGTGGCGATCCCCGACGGGCACGTCGTCGCGCTGGTTGGCCCGAATGGCGCTGGAAAGTCCACGCTGCTCAACCTCGTCGTCGGGCTTGTCACTCCGACAAAAGGGGAGCTGACCGTCCTTGGCGGGCGTCGCGCCGGTTCGTTGCCCGCGCTGGATGGGATCGCGTTCGTAGCTCAGGACACACCGGTTTACAAGAACCTCTCGGCTGCCGACCTGCTCCACATGACCCGCAATCTCAATAGGCGCTTCGACCAGCACTACGCCAAGCGTCGCCTCGGCGAGCTTGGCATCCCCCTGCGCCAGAAGGCAGGCAAGATGTCGGGCGGCCAACAGGCCCAGCTTGCGTTGACGATGGCCCTGGCACGCCGACCGCGACTGCTGGTGCTTGACGAGCCGATGGCCATGCTCGATCCGCTCGCCCGGCATGACTTCATGGCGACGGTTATGACTGCGGTCGCAGACGACGAAATTTCGGTGGTGCTGTCATCGCACGTCCTCGCGGAGCTCGAACGCGTCGCCGATTACCTCGTGCTCGTCTCGCAAGGGAGCGTCCAGGTGGCGGGTGAGGTCGACGATCTCCTCGCCCACCACCGGGTGCTCACGGGCCCAGCTCGAGAGTCCGATCGATACAAATGGAACGTCGTGCACGCGAGCAGGGCTGCTTCGCAGGCACACCTGCTCGTCCGCTGGGACGGCTCCGCCGACCCTACGCCGCCGGGATGGCACGAGCACCCCCTCACGCTCGAAGAGCTGAGCCTTGCCTACCTGCGCGAGCCGAGCGCCGCAGCGTTGCCCGGCCCGGCGCGCGCACCACTCGACCGAACGGAGCACGCGAAGTGACGACGGTTGCAATGTCTGCGGTGCCACGCCAGGACGGCGGCTACCCAGGACCGGTCCCGTGGCGACGCATGGTCTGGGTCATCTGGCGTCAGCACCGGCTCTCGGTTGGCGCCGTCCTCGGGCTGTTGGCTACAGCGGCGGCCCTCGTCATCGTCGAAGGCCTCCAGCTCCATCACGCATACGCCGCGGTCTCGGCGTGCCGTCCGGTCGGCTCGGGAGCCTGCCAGCAGGTCGCGAGCAACTTCAGCGACAACAACGCCTTCAGCGCGGGGATCGTGGCCGCCCTTCTGCAGGCGATCCCGGCGCTGATCGGAGCGTTCGCGGGCGCACCGCTGCTATCCCGGGAGTTCGAGAGCGGCACCTTCCGCTACGTGTTTACCCAGGGCATTGGTCGCATCCGGTGGACCGTGGCGAAACTCATCGCAATTGGCGTCGTCGTGGCAGTCGCTGCCGAGGGGTTCAGCGCGGTGTTCGCGTGGGCCTATGGGCCGCTGCTCGGTAAGGACGGCTACGGCTACAGCTCGCTGACGCCCACGTTCTTCGATTTGCTAGGGGTCGCGTTCGCCGCCTGGACGCTTGCTGCCTTTGCACTTGGAGTGCTGGCCGGGGTGCTGATCCGCAGGGTTCTCCCGGCGATGTTCGCCACGCTCGCCACGTGGTCGGGACTTGCGCTCGCGACGGCACTGTTCCTCCGTCAGCACTACCGAGGTGTCCTTCAGACCACCAACCCGAACATCGGGCCGCCCGCCAGGGTGATCAGCCAGTGGTGGGTCCTGCACGGCAAAACGGCCGGGCTAACCGCGCTGAGCGCGGCCCTGCGGCCAGTCGACGTGCGCGTGGTCTCATCAGGCGTGGTTTCGCCCGGCCCGTCCACCCCGCAGCCCTTCGACCCCATCGGCTACCTGTTGACGCATGGCTTCACGCAGGTGACGAGCTACCTGCCCGGCAGCTGGTTCTGGCCGTTCCAACTGATCGAGGGTGCCTGGCTGCTGGTCCTGTCGATACTCCTCGGCGCTCTGGCGATCTGGCTCGTCCACCGCCGCGCAGCCTGAGGCCGGTTGAGCGCTCGAATTAGCGCAGGCCGCTAGCTTCTTGCTGAGGGCAATTAGCCTGTCATAGCTGCTTGAGCAGCTTGCGTGATCATTACCGTGGCGCCGTGCTGGGTTCTGGCTGGACTGAGGTGGTCGCGCTCGCCGCGGCGTTCGTGATCTCCGCCGGGTCGGCGCCGGCGGGCGTCTCCGGAGCGGTCTTGCTGTTGCCATTCCAGGTCAGCGTGCTGGGAACGCCGAGCCCGGCGGTGACTCCCACGAATCTGCTCTACAACGTCGTGGCTACGCCCGGGGCCTTGTACCGGTACTGGCGGCAGGGACAGACCGGCGGCAGCCTGGCCGCAGTATTGATCGCCGGAACGCTGCCCGGAGTAGTCGCCGGATCCTTCATCCGGGTCAAGCTGCTGCCCGGCCCGCATCTTTTCGACCTCGTGGTGGGAGCAGTCCTCTTGCCGCTGGGCTGCTGGCTGGCACTGACGCAGCCCAGGCAAGACTCGGCAGACGGCCACCGTACCTTCCACCTGTCCTGGCCGGTGCTAGTGGTGCTCGCCTCGGTCGTGGGATGCGTAGGTGGCATCTACGGGATCGGCGGCGGCTCCATCATCGCGCCCGTCTTGATCGGCTCCGGTCGGCCAGCGGCTGACGTGGCTCCGGCAGCATTGGCATCCACCCTCGTCACCTCGGTGGCGGGTGTCGTTACCTTCACGATCCTGGCCGCGCAGGTACACGGTTCGGTGGCGCCGAACTGGCCAACGGGCATCGCGCTTGGTATCGGCGGCCTGCTCGGCTCCTACGCCGGCGCGAGGCTGCAGTCGCGGTTGCCCGAACAGGTCATCCGCCGGCTGCTCGGCATACTGGAGATCGCTATCGGAATCCGCTTCCTCCTCGCAGGACTGCTCTGACCGCCCGCAAGCCGCATGCCCGCTGCCGGCTATCAGGACGTGAACGTCGGATCGGCCGGATGCGGGCTCGTGATCCTGCCCTTGGGCTCCTCCCAGTCCTCGTGCCGGCCGAGCGCGGTCAGGTCGAGCAGCGCATAAGCGCCGATCGTCTGCTCGGAGCCCCGGGCATATGTCGAGTAGGTGTGGAAGACCCTGTCGCCGTCCCTCAGGAAGCAGCTGTGGCCGCCGGCCTCGAAGGCCTTCTGATCCGACTCCAGCGGCTCATAGTTGTACACCGGGCGCGCCACGGCCGGGTCGACCGTCACGTGGAAGTCGTAGTTGAAGTCACTGCCGAAGGATGAGTACCAGTCGACCGCCCAGCCGTTCGCCGCCTTCACCGCGGCGATCTTGGCGGCCGGGGCGCGAGACACAGCCACATAGGCCGTGTCCCTGGTGCGCAGTTGGGCGAGGATCGCCGCGGGCAACGCGTTCAGCGAGGCCGTGCAGCCCGGGCAGACAGCATCCCAGTCAGGACCGAACATCACATGCTGGATGATCAGCTGGGTGCAGCCGTCAAACAAGCTGACCAGACTCACCTCGCCGTCCGGGCCCTCAAACCGGTAGTCCTTCGTGACCTCGGTCATCGGGAGGCTGCGGCGCTCCGCGCTCAGCGCATCCCGCTGCCTGGTGTGCTCCTTCTCCTTGACCAGCAACTCTTGTCGGGCCGCGAGCCACTCCTCCGGCGTCACTATCTCTGGCAGGCTCACCAGTTTCCTCCTTGACCTGACGGACAGCGGTCCAGTGCAATCGCCACACGATGGTCGGCACTGATCCCTGACGGTAGTTAAGACGCGGCATTACCCGACAATTCATCGCCGGGCGGCACCCGATCAGCAGTGGGCGAACGGTCAGCCTCCAGGGCGGCCGTAGTTTCAGCTGTCGGCTACGACCGCCCAGCGCGCGTGGGTGCCTAGCAGTTTGTCGAGGAAGCCCTTGCCTTCGGTGATAGACCACTCGACGTCTCGCAGCCGCACGATGCGAGGCGCGCCCCAGGGACTGTCTTGGACTAGCCTTACCGCGTCGGCCGGCGTTAGGCCGCCGGAGTAGGGCAGCGCGGCACGAAGTTCCGGGTTGTAGTGGTCGTGGTGGCCGGGTTCAGTGCCGCGTAGCTTGTCAACGAGCGCTCGTGCGTGGCTGCGCAGCTTATCGAGCTGCGGCCTGTCCTCGCCGCCCCAGGTGCCCTCGATCGCGACCAGGCGGCCGCCTGGTGTGACTGCGCGCCATGCCGCGAGCGCCCGGGCCGGGTCGGGCAGGGTCCACAGAAGGTGCCGCTCGACGACCGCGTCGTACTCGCCCGCGGGGGGATTTGCTGCGTCACCTTCGACGATTTCGACCAGCAGGCCGCGCTCCGCGGCCTTCTCCCCCAGCCGCGCCAGCATGCCCGGCGACAGGTCCAGCGCGGTCACCTCGTAGCCCTGCCCGGCCAGGAGCAAGGACAAGAAGCCGGTCCCGGCGCCCGCGTCCAGAACCCTGGCGGGAGGACCTGGCAGCAAGCCACGCAGCACTGCGGCCCAGGCGGCCCGTTCCTGCGGTCGTTGCGGATAATGCGACGGCGAGGCGTCGTATACAACCGCGTCATCGTTCCAGAAACGGCGTATCTCGCTGGCAACCACTGTCTGAGTGCCGGGGTCGGGCCCGGTCCGCTGGCCGGCCTGATCCATGAGGTCAGCCCTCGCCTGAGATGCCGGTGCCCGCTCCGCTCGGTGCCGCTTGCAGGCGGGCGGACCACTTTTCTTCGATGTGAGCGTAGCGCCAGATGAGGATGGCGGCGGCCCAGGTGACGATGAACATGCCCACGATCACGAATCCGGCCGTGTTGATGTTGAAGTTGTACATGAACCCCCAGAAGCCGCTGTGTTGGCTGACGCCGTGGATTTCCAGGGGGACCAAACTCAGGGTCTCGATGCCGCCGATGAAGAAGCAGATAGCTACCGACAGACCGGTGATGGCCAGATTGTAGTAGACCTTGCGGACCGGGTTGAAGAATGCCCAGCCGTAGGCGACGTTCATGAACAGCCCATCGCTAGTGTCCATGAGTGACATGCCGGCCGTGAACAGGATGGGCAAAGCGATGATGGCCTGCCAAGGGATGTGCTCGGAGGCAAGGTAGGCGGTAGTGGTCAGCAGTAGCACCTCCGTGGCTGTGTCGAAGCCCATCCCGAACACGACGCCCACGGGGTACATCTGCCATTCCTTGTTGATCGTGTTCATCCACCGGCCGAAGAACCGGTAGAAGAAGCCGCGCTTTTCCAGCTGGGCCT
>JASHTT010000179.1 GCA_030040415.1 Streptosporangiaceae bacterium
GCCCGCTCCGACACGACGATCAGCAGCCCGCCGGCGAACGCGGCCGCGCCGGGCAGGACGGACAGCCACAGCCGGCCAGAGGTGTAGGCCCAGACCCGGTCGGGCGTGTAGGCATAGCCGAAATAAGGCCCGATGAACGGGATGATCGCCCCCCAAGCTCCCAGCAGCACCAGGATGCTGCCGCTCACCCGCCCGCGATTGAGCAGTGCGTCGGTCATGGCGCTCTTTCCCATGCTCGTGGATGTTCCAGCGAGCTACCCCGTAACGGTTGCCGTCATGCACCTGCCGGGCCAGCAGCCTCGGGATCGGCGGCGGGCTGGCTACATCGCGCGGTGCAGCTCGATGGTCCCGCCGGTGATCCGGGCGCCGAAGCTCGCCAGCAGCCGGTGTGCGGCCGCGTCGGACGCATCGGCCTCGGCGGTGACGGCGGCCGCCGCGGTCCCCGCCAGCGGTTCGAGTGCCTGCGCGATCAGCGCCCGGGCGAGGCCGCGGCGCCGGTAGCCGGCCAGCACGCCGACGCAGCCGAGCCTGCCGTACCGGTGTCCAGGCAGCGGCCGCCAGATCCTGGCCAGGCCGACGTAGTCGCGGCCGGCCAGCGCGACTCGGTACGTCTGCGGGTCGAAGTAGGGCGAGTCGTATGTCTCTTCGCGGAACCACACCGGATCGGGTTGCCACCCCTCCGCGCCCGGGATGTCCGCGCGGATGGCGCAGTCGAGCAACATCAGCGGCTCCAGCTCGGTCTTGTCCGCGGTCACCACGTCGATGCCGGCGGGCACCGGCGCGAGGACGCGGGCCACCGGGATCTCGTACTCGTCCTCCCGGCGAGTTTGCGTGAACCCTGCCTGAGTGAGGGCCAGCAACGCCGGGGAGTCGGCGGCATCCACGGTGGCGTAGCACTCGCCGCCGATCGCTGCGGCCAGCGGGGCGTAGGCGTCCCCCCGGCACTTGTCGAAGTACAGCCGCATGCGGCCGTCCGGTGACCGCCACGGGTGCACGGCGCCGACCACCCGGCCGTCCTCCCAGGCGAGCCAGTGCTCGCGGTCCTGCGCGTGATAGTCCTCCTCGGCCCGCAGTTGCTCTTCCGGTTCCCCGGTCCAGGCGGCCAGGGCGGCAAATTGCCCGGCGAAGCTCGTGACCTTGATCGGCATGCGAGCGAGGCTAACAACGCCGATGCTGCCATTCCCAGCCATTTTCCGAGGTCCGGCGGGACGTTCGGCCCTGGCCGCCGGTCAGCCGGTGGCCAATCCTGATCACCGCACGGCAAGGAGGAGCCAGGTGAAGGTCGTCGTCGTCTACGACCCGGCGCAGGCGAGCGTTCGCGTGATCGCGGAGGCCATCGGTAATGGCCTCAGGGAGGGGAACGAGGTCATCGTCCGGCCTGCCGCCCGCGCCCGCGACGGACTGGTGGCCGGTGCCGGGCTGCTGGTCGTCGGCAGCGCCGAGGGACCCGGGCTGGACCAATGGTTCAGCACCCTGCCCGGCCATCGGCGGGTCGGCGTCCGCGCCGCGGCCTTCGACGCCCGGCTGGCCGGCCCGGCGGCCTTCTCCAGGCGGGCATCTGTTGACATCCGCAGCCGGCTGGCCGGGCTCGGGTTCTCGGTCATCGACGTGCCGCACAGCTTTCTCGAGACCGCGGACCACGAGGTGGCACCCGGTGAGGCCGACCGCGCGTATCTCTGGGGTCAGCAGCTCGCCGCCCAGATCCTCAGCGTGGGGCTGGCCGCGGCCCTCGTGGACTGACCGACGGGGAGACATCGGCAGGCGCTGAGATGGCTTGTGCCACTCGCCCGAGGAAGTCGCGCATGGTGGCGCTGGCCACGCGGCTGAGCAGCACCTGGTCGAGGCTCGCGCCGAAGCTGCCGAGCGGCGGCCGGTACACGCCGCTGAGGGACAGCACGGTCGCCTGCTCCCCGTCCCGGGTCAGCACGATGTCGGCGTCCAAGGCGGGGAAGAGCGAGCTGCCCGCCCCGGTAGCTTCCCACCGGAGCGCGAGACGGGCCGAGTCCCGGTACACCACCGGATCACCGATGCGCACCTTGACCAGCCTGGACAGGCCGCGGACCGAGCCCATCGGGCCGACCCTGGTGAGGCCCGTTATGCCCGCGCCGTAGGCAGCCTGTGAGGCGGTCATCAGCATGCTGCCGCGCGCCAGGCCGGAAAGCCCGTCCTGCGCGGCGGCGAAGCTGACCGCCAGCGGCGTTTCCTCGTGCACGAACACCCGGCCCATTGAACGCTCACGATCGCCGTCGGGCAGTGTGTACCTAAGGCAGTGTGTAGTCGATGACCTGCGGGTTGCCGCCCCCGCCCCGGCCGGATGGGAGCGACACCGGGCCGCCGGCCGGCACGACCACGTCGTTGCCCGCGATGGCGATCGGGGCGTTCGCCGAGGTCGGCAGCTTCAGGCTGTAGACGATCGCCCCGGTGCTGCGGTTCAGCGCGACCAGCTCGCCCCCGTAGAGCGTGGTGAAGACCAGGTCGCCTGCCACGGTCGCGGCACCGAGCGGCATCTGGCCGAACTTCGTGGCCCACTCGACCTTGCCGGTGGCCACGTTGACCGCGTCCATCTCGCCGGTCGGCGGTGACTCGGCGGGAAGCTGCACGGGGGAGTTAAGGCTGGGCTGCTTGAACGCCCAGTTGACGACCGCGGCGTAGACCGTGCCGCCTGCCAGGGCCATGTCGGTTTCCACGCCGCCCACCTCGCCGGGCAGGTACGTGTACGGAACATGCGCCTTGAGCTTGTGCTCGAGTGCCAGCAGGCCGTCGTTGTCGTGGCCGTCATGCTCGCCGACAGGCGTCTTCCAGAGCAGCTTGCCGGTCTTGGCGTTCATTTCGTAGACGTAGCCCATCTTGCCGGCGCCGATCACCACCGGCACTCCGCCGACGGTGGCCGCGATCGGCGAGATCTGCATGTCGTGGTCGTAGAAGTCGTTCGGCTCCCCCTGGTAGTACCAGCGCAGCCGACCTGTCGCCGCGTCGAGGTTCACGTCGCTGTCGGTGTAAAGCTGAGCCGCCGGATGATCGATGGCCATCGCGGCCGTCTGGTACGGATTCCCGATCCCGAACGTCACCGAGCCGTCGGTGCCGACCAGCGGTGTCTCCCAGGCGCCGCCCGAGCCGATGCCGAGTGCCTGCAGGTACTTGTCGGGCGTCTTGACCGTGTTGAATGTCCAGAGTTGCTTGCCGGTGGTGGCGTTCAGCGCCATCAGCACGCCGCCGCCGTTCCCGTCGCCGTAGGCGCTGGCGATGTAGACCCGGCCGCCGGTGACCTGCGGCTGGATCTCGAAACTGCCCTGCCCCTGGCTGAGCAGGTGGCCGTCGAGCCAGACCGGCTGGCCAGTGGCGGCGCAGAGCGCGAACACCGCCGTCGAACTGTCGCCGTAGACCATGCCGTCCTCGACAGCGACGCCGTCGGGTCCTGGCCCGCTCTTTTCCGGCACGCCGACGTGGTACTCCCAGAGCAGCTTGCCGCTGGTGAGGCTCAGCGCGTACACGTTGGCGTCGAGGTCTTGGACGTAGACGACGCCGTTCACGACGACCGGGCCGGCCACCAGCGAGCCGGTGTCGGCGACGCTCTTTGCCGCGGCACCGGTCAGCCTGAAGGTCCAGGCCTGGTGCAGCTTGGCGACGTCGGCGGCGATGATAGCCGAACTGGTGGCGACCCGGGTGTTCGCGAGGTTCCCGTTCGGAAACGGCCACGACGAGGAGGTGGCTGCCGGGGTCGGCGTCGCCGACTTGCACGCCTGGA
>JASHTT010000180.1 GCA_030040415.1 Streptosporangiaceae bacterium
AACTGGTACTGCGGCCACCCGGACGTCGATCCAGCGGCGTTCACCCTGGATGCCGAGTCGGTCGCGGTGATCGGGGTGGGCAACGTCGCCGTGGATGTCGCCCGGATCCTGGCCCGCGATCCCGACGAGCTGCGCGAGACCGACATCTCCCAGCCGGTGCTGGAGGCGCTGGCCGCGAGCAAGGTCCGCGAGGTGCACATGATCGGCAGGCGCGGCCCGGCGCAGGCCAAGTTCACCACCAAGGAACTGCGCGAACTCGGCGAGTTGGCGGGGGTGGACGTCGTGGTCGGTGCCGGAGAGGCGGATCTCGACGCGTTCGACCCGACCGGCGAGAGCGCCAGGCTGGCGCAGGCAGACCGGCACGTGCGTGGCAATTACACGGTGATCTCCCAGTGGGCAGGCAGGTCGCCGGCCGGGGCGGCCCGCAGGCTCACCGTCAGGTTCTGGCTCAGGCCCGAGGAGATACACGGGCAGACCGGGGTCGAGGGGCTGACCGTCGAGCGAACAAGGCTGGACGAGTCCGGGAAACTCGTTGGCACCGGCGAGCGGGAGACGCTCGGCGTGCAGATGGTGCTGCGGTCGGTCGGGTACCAGAGCGTGCCGCTACCGGGCGTTCCGTTCGACGAGCGCTCCTCCACGGTGCCGAACCAGGCGGGCCGGGTACTGGGCCCGGACGGCAGCCCGCTGCCGGGCGAGTACGTGGCGGGCTGGCTCAAGCGCGGGCCGACGGGAGTGATCGGCACCAATAAGTCAGACGCCGCCGAAACCGTCAGGTCGCTGCTGGAAGACCTGGCCGGCGGGCCAGGTCCTGACGACGTCCAGGTCCCGCGCGCCGGGCTGCTCCGGATGCCGGACGGCCAGGTGCCCGAGGGGGCATCCGCGCTAGCCGGCGTGCTCTCAGCGCGCGGCGTCCAGGCTGTCAGCTACCAGGACTGGCTGCGGATCGAGGAGGCGGAGAAAGACCTCGCCGCCCAGCTTGGCCGCGGCGCCCGCGTGAAGCTCGCCAGCAGGGACGCCATCAACAAGGCCTGTGGGCTGGGATAACCTAACTCGGTCACGTTGAGCGACAACCGAGTTTATCGGTCGGGCAGCGGGCACATGGCAACTGGCAGATGTAGGATCGCGCGAGTAACTCAGCACGAGAAACCGGCTATCTCAGGACGTTCTGGGAACTCCGGGTACGGTACGGATATAAACATCGTCAGCGGTACGGAATGTATAATGCCGCCTAATTCTCTTGGGCCGGTCGGCCCGTACAGGCCGAACGAGAGGTAGCCGAGTGGAAGCAGTGCGCCGTGAGGGCGCGAGCGCGGTCGACACGGACCAGATCCGGGGCGACCGGCAAACACAACACGACGTGCTGGAGGCCCTGGCCGAGTGCGCCAACCACCGGAGGTGGTTCGCGGGTTTCGCGAAGCCGTTCCTGGGCGAGCATCCGATCGAGGTGGGCAGCGGCTTCGGCGACTACGCACGGGAGTGGATCCCGTCGGTCGAGAAGTTCACCGCCACCGACCCGGACCCCGTCTTGTTCGCGCAGCTGAAGAAGGACATGGCCGGGTACCCCGCGGTGACGGTCAAGCAGTTGCTGCTGCCGACGCAGGACCGCGCTGACCACTCCTGCCTGGTGTGCTACAACGTGCTCGAGCACATCGAAGATCACGTCGGGGCGCTGCAGAGCATGGCGCGGCTGGTCCGGCCGGATGGATACATCGTGCTGGTATGCCCGGCTTTCCCGTTCGCGATGAGCCCGGTCGATATCGCCACCGGGCACGTTCGCCGGTACACCAAGCGCTCGATGCGCAAGGCCCTGACCGATGCTGGCCTGCACGTTGTCGAGGTCCGATACGCGAACTCGCTGGGGCTGATCTGCTACTACGGGTTCACCAGCATGCTGCGGCGCCAGCCGTCAACCGGCGGCACGATCAGCTTCTACGACCGGCTGGTGGTTCCGGTGGTGAGGTTCGCCGAGCGGCTGATCGGCAACAGGCCGCCGTTCGGCCAGTCGGTTGTGGCGGTCGCCCGGGTGCCAGAGGACCCGGACGTCGCCGACGAGACAGCAGCCGGCTGACCGGCCGGACGCCCGCGTCGCGGGCAGGAAGAGACGCCGCGCGGGTTTGCTACCCTGACGGGCGCACGCCAGATCAGCACTAATCGAGAGGGCCCGTGGTCGTCGATACGCAACCGCCGCCGCGGTCGCCGCGCCCGCTCGACCGGGTGCTGCGAGTGGTCGACGCCGGCCCGCGGTTGTTCTTCCGGGCCGCGCTGGTCTCGCTGGCCATCACGAGCGTCCTGACGATAGCTATAGCGCTGTACGTGCGGCCCGCTGGGCCGCTGCCCGGGGCACAGCGGGAGCTCATCGAGCTCGCGGTGGCGGCGCTGTGTCTCGTCGCGGCCCTCGTGGTGGTGTCGCTAGCCTGGCCCGCCCGGGTGCGGGCGGCCCAGCTCGACCAGCTGATGAGCGCTGACGAACGGGCCAGCGTCTGGCTGGCCCTGACCGTCTGGTTCCCGCTGCTGCTCGTCGCCGCCTACCTGCGGTGCCGGTCGACCGAGCCACCCTCGGTCCACTGGATCGCCTTCGGCTACCTCGACAAGCGCTGGGTGAGCGCCACCTACTTGCTCGGCGCGCTCGCTCCGATGGTGCTGCTCGTGGCCGCCTCACGGGTGCTCAGGGTGGGCCGCGACCACCCGCAGAGCTGGTGGTCGTGGCTGTCCGGCCTGCTGCCGCGGAGCCGCGCCGCCTCGGTGGCCGATGCTGGCCCCGAAGATGTCAGCCAGACTCCGGAGGGTGCCAGCCAGGCTCCGGCGAAGACCAGGACGGCCTCGGCAGGTGCGAGTGCGACCCCGGCGGGTTCCCGGGCGGCCTGGCTCAGGTTCGGCCTCGGGCTGGCCGGAGTCGCGACCGCGATCGGCCTGGCCTGGTACTTCTACGGGCCACCGTGGTATCTCAGCCGGAGCACAGCCCCGATCGGCTACCAGGAGGACGTGTTCCTGGCCGGCCTGCAGGCCATCAGCAAGGGGCAGCTGCCCTACATCGGTCCGGCCGCTGTCCAGTACGGTCCCGGCGCGCAGCTGATGTCCTACCTGTTCATGCGGCACGTCTTCACGTTCTCGGTGATCGGCTTCCGTGAGTCCTGGGCGACCTTCCAGTGGGTGGGCGCGTCGATCTTGTTCGTGGCCTTCTTCCTGGCCTTCGGATTTGCCCGCGGCCTGCTCGTGTCCCTGCTCTCGGCGCTGGTCTACCCGACGCTGCAGCAGCTCGGGTTCTCGCACGGCCTGTCCTACTCCGGCTTCTGGGGCTGGGCCAATCCGCTGCGCTACGCGGGCGCCGTCGCGCTGGTCATCCTGCTGCCCGCCGTGATCCGGCGCTGCCCGTCCTGGCGCGGCCTATCCTGCGGCGTCTTGCTCGGCCTGGTCTTCGGCGCCCTGTCCTACATGGCACAGGAAAACCTCATCGGCGGCATCGTCGGTGCGGTGGTGGTCGCGGTCTTGCTTGGGCTGTCCGGTACCTCGTCCGGACGCGCGGTCATCAGCGGGCTGCTCGCCGCGGCCGTCGGGTTCCTGATCGTGTGGCTGCCGGTACTTGCCTATTACGCCGCCAAAGGCTTCCTTGGCAGGTTCATCTACCTGTACTTCCTCATCCCGCAGGCAGTGGCCGACGGATACAGCAACACCCCGTTCGGCGGCTTCACGCACAAGCCGTCACCGTGGACGACGATGTTCCACGTCCTGCCGTTCGTGCTCGCGCTTGTCGCGCTCGCCTCGGTGGTCCAGTTCCGCCCGTTCCGGGTTGCCGTCGCCTGGTCGCGCGAACGGATCCTGCTGGTGGCGATCGCCGTGACCACGATCCTGCTCTACCAGGGCGCTCTGCTCCGCTCGGACAACGCACACCTGACCGGGACCATGCTGGCGGTCCCGGCGCTGGTGGTGATGGCCGCGACTGCATTGCCGCGGGTGCTGGGCGCGACCGGGCGGACCACTCTGGTTGTTGCCGGAGTCGTGCTCTTCGTGGCGTCGTTCGCGCTGTTGCCGTATGCCTCGTTCCGCTGGACCAGCGTCCGCTCGGCGGCCGAGGGGCCCTATCTCGGGAGGTCCGCCCCGCAGCACGTCGTCGCCACGCCGACGACTGTCGCCGCGGAACGGGTCGGCGGCGCGCTCGTCCATGCCAAGGAGTGCTGTCAGTCCTCGACGCTGCCGATGCGCCCCTTCATCGCGCTGATGAACCACATCCACACGCTGGTCGGTGACCGGACTACCTATGTCGTCGGATTTCCTGCCGGGTACCCGGGGATCGTCTACTTCGTCGCCGACCTGAAGCCCGCCCCCATCCCACTTGACCCGTACACGATGGTCATGACCGAGCCGCAGTTGCAGGCGTTCCTCGCCGATTTCAAGCACAGCGTGCTGCCGCACACCCAGGCCCTGGTGACGTCGTCGCTGTACGCGCCGGAGGTCCGCGACTTCCTGGCGCGGTACCCGCACTCTCACCGGTTCACCCTGCACTACAAGCGGAAGCCGTACTACGTGCTGCTCGCCCGCTAGCATGCCCGCTTAGACGTTTGAGCTGATACTGCCGCCGTCGACCTGGTAGACGGCGCCGGTTATGTAGGACGCCAGCTCGGAAGACAAAAAGGCGATGAGGTTGGCGAGCTCCATCGGTTCGCCGAGCCGTCCGATGGGGATCGCCGCCGCAGCCATCCTCAGCCGTTCCGTCAGGGCCGCCGGATCCTCGACGCCGTGCGAGGCGAGGATCCGGTCAGTCCGGAATGAGCCAGGCAGGACGAGATTGATCGTGATGCCATCGCGGGCCAGTTCCGGCATGATCGCCTTCATCAGGCCTGCTACGCCCGGGCGCGTTCCATTCGACAAGTCGATATTTCCGACTGGCTGCTTCACCGAGCTCGACTGGATGCCGACGATGCGGCCCCACTTGTTGCGTTGCATATACGGGACGACCTGGCGTACGAAGCGCACGAAATTGAGGTTGACGACCTCGAAGGCCCGGCGCCAGTCGTCGTCTGTCATGTCCGCGAACTTGCCGATGGCCGGACCACCAGAGTTGTTGACCAGCACGTCGATTCCGCCAAAGCGCTCGGCAGCAGCGGCGACGACGCTGCTGATGCCATCGGCTGTCGAAAGGTCAGCAGGCACGGCGAGCACATCGGCGCCAGTCTGTGCCCGGATGTCCTGCGCCGCCTTGTCGAGGTCGACAGCGGTTCTCGCGCAGATCGTGACCCGCGCGCCCTCGCGCGCCAGGGCCAGTGCTGACGCTTTCCCCAGACCCTTGCTCGAAGCGGCGACCACCGCCACCTTGCCAGCCAGACCTAGATCCACGAAGTCTCCCAGCGTTCCGGCCAGAGGACGGTTTGACCCCACCAACCCTGCGCACCACATCGAAGGATGTCATGGTGGCGTAACCCCGATCGGCCAAGGGCGGTCTGTCGACCAGCCGGGCTGCCACCGGCGCAGAATGGCAAGGTGGCCGGGGGGAGGACGGCGATGACGTCCCATGATCACGCAGGGATCGGGCACCGTGTCCGCCGGGGGATCGAGGCGGGCAAGCAGAAGTATTCCGGTTCATCGGCTGACCTCCTGTGGCGCCGGCTGAATTCAGTTGATTTCATGAACCAGGGCATGATCTTCGCCGGCACGCTGCTGTTGTGCGCCTTCCCGTTCCTGATCGTCGCGGACGCCCTGGAGGGGGAGTCGACAGCCCGCGCGCTGGGCCGGCGCCTCGGGCTTAACCCGCTGGCCGCTCGCGACGTCGGGCGCCTGTTCACCTCCTCACAGGACACGCTGGCGAGCGTGACCGGACTGGCCTGGGTCTTCCTGTTCCTGAGCGGATATGCGGTGGCCTCCTCGCTGCAGGGGCTTTACCAGAGGGTCTTCGGCATGGATAACCGGACCACAAGGGACATGCCTCGCTCGCTGATCTGGCTGGCGGTGCTGGTGGCGTGGTTGTATGCGTTCGGCGCGGTGGGGCCGTGGCTGCGCGCGGCCGGGCTGGTCGTGTTTGCGGTCGTCGGCCTGGTGGTGTTCACCTTGTTCTGGTTGTTCACGATGTGGCTGCTGCTGGCCGGAAGAGTCGCGTGGCGGAAGTTGCTGCCATGCGCCGTCGCCACGGGCGTGTTCTGGCTGGGCATGGAGGAAGTCTTCGTGGTCATCTTCTCCGGCATGGTCACCTCGGACGTCAAGACATACGGGCCGATCGGGACCGTGTTCGCCCTCATGTCCTACCTGGTCGCCATCGGCGTGGTGATCATCCTGGGCGCGGTGACGGGCCTTGTCTGGGAAGAGCGGGGACCGTCGTTCCGTGCTGCTTTCAGGCGAGTAGGACAATGGCACTGAATTGGCCGCTCGAACAGCAGGGTTCGACGGGCGAGAACGTCCGCAGCATCCAGTACCTGCTCAACGCTCACTTATCGACGGC
>JASHTT010000181.1 GCA_030040415.1 Streptosporangiaceae bacterium
GCCGCACTGGTCCGCGGCGCCGACCGGGCCGGCCGGACCGGCGCCCCGGCAATGGCCGCGGTCAGCTACGCCGCCGCCGCCGAGCTGACAGCCCAGGACGTGACCGCGACTGATGCCGCTGGTCCGGCGCTGGCGGCCGGAGTGCTCTGGGAGAAGGCGAGCCGCGTCGCGCTCGACAGCGGCAACCACGCCGACGGGGCTCGGTACGCGGCGATGGCCCGCGACTACTACACCCGGCACGACGACATCCGCGGGGCCGCCGCGGCCCGTTCCATCCTCGGCATCTCGCTCGATCTGCTGGGGCGCACCGCCGAGGCGCGCGCGGAACTCACCGCCGCGCTTGAGGTGCTGCGCGCCGAGCCGGACGTCCGCACGGCACGCGCGCTGCTATGGCTGGCGGTGGTCGAGACGTGGTCCGGGTCGCCCGACGCTGACCGGCTGGGCAGGGAGGCGCTCAGCCTCGGTCAGGCCATGGACGTCGACATCACGACGCTCATGTCGATGTACGACATCAGGGCCGTGTACCTCAGGAGGCACGGCCAGCGCCCGGAGGCGGCCGCGTTCCTGCGCGAGGACGTCAGGCTCGCAACGGAGGTACAGGACAGCCTCGCGCTGGGCCGGGCGCTCGCCAGCTTGGCCGACCTGGAACTGTGCGACGACCCGGCGGCCGCGGCCGAGCACGCCCGCGCTGCGGTTGTGCACCTGCGGCGGGCTGGTTCCCTCGCATTCGTGGCGGCCGCTACCGCCAACCTCGGCTGGGCGCTGCTGATGCTGGGCGACTGGGATGGCGCCGAAGCAGAACTGAGCGGTGCGCTGGACGCCGGTGACCTGGCCGGGTTCAACTACGCGATGAGCGCGCGCGCGCTGCTGCAGGCACTGCGCGGCGACACCGCCGCAGCGCAGAAAAGCCTGGCGGCGCTTGGTGACATGCGGGCCAGCGAGGACCCGCAGGACAAGTGCGGCGTCAGCCTCCCCGAAGCGTTCACGGCGCTGGCTCAGCGCCAGCCTGCTGAGGCGCTTCGGCTTGCCCGTGACACCCTTGCCTTCGCGGACGCGCTTGGCCTGGCCCAGGACGTCATCCTGTGGGCCTGGCCGCTGGCGTCCAGGCTGGCGTTCGACCTGAACGACACCGCGCTCAGCGGCGAACTGCTGAGCATGCTCGACACCTGCCAGCCGGGTCAGCTGAGCCCGCTGCTGCGAGCGGAGTACCTGCTGGCCCGCGCGCGCCTCGGCGTGGGGGTTGCAGACGCGGCCGCGACTGGGTCGGGGTCGTCGCCCCGGCTCGAGGCAGCTGACCAGATGTTCGCCGCGGCCATCCGCGGCCTGCGCGACGGCGGCTCGCCCTATCACCTCGCGCACGGGCTGCTCGATCAGGCCGCGTACCTGGCGGGCCGCGGGGATGCTATCGCCGCCGCGGCGGCGATCGAGGAAGCGCGTGACTTCGCCGGAAAGCTGGGCTGCCAGCCCTTGCTCGGCCGGGCTACGGCGCTGGCCGGCAGCGGCGCTGTCGGTTCGGGCGTCGGCCGCTTACCCGCTTGCGGCCGGACAGGTCCGCGGCGACCCGGAGACCAGCCGGACCTGGCGGCAGCTGAGCTTTCATTAATGGCAATTCCTGCCATTTCCGTGCGATTATGAGCGTCGGATAGCCGCGCGTGGGGGGTCATGCATGGACGGCGAGAGCGGGCTTGAATCTGCCAAGACGGGCGACATAGTCCTCGGGCGGACGATCGGGAAAGCCGGGAGCGAGCACTGGAAGGTGGAAGGCGTCGTCGTCCAGCCGCATGACGCCAACGTGCACAACGTGCACGAGACGCTCGTCTATACGAGGCATGGCTCGGTCGGACGGCTGATCCACACTGTTCAGGGGCTGGGGCACGAGGAAGTTGCCATCGCGGCCAGACCCGCCAAGCACGAGAAGCGTCCAGAGCCGGACGTGCACGGCAACGTGCAAGCCCTGCTGTCATCGGCCGACGTGGTCGCTGCCGATGACGTCGGCGAGGTCGTTCTTGGCGAGGTCAGGCGCAGGGGCGAGCACTCGCCGGAGCGGTCCGCCCACGCGCAAACGGCCATGCAGCGC
This sequence comes from Streptosporangiaceae bacterium, assembly GCA_030040415.1. Classification (GTDB taxonomy): domain Bacteria; phylum Actinomycetota; class Actinomycetes; order Streptosporangiales; family Streptosporangiaceae; genus JAJYUU01. The sequence goes on from JASHTT010000181.1 coordinate 2,078, forward strand.
TTCCTGGACGAGACAAGACAGGGCAAGTACGAGACGTTGCTTGTCCAGTTCTGCGGGTGCGGCAAGAAGATGCCGTGCGGACGCCGCTGCCCGAAGCCCGCCTGATGGCAGCGACCGGGCAGCAGCCGCCGTTCCGTCCGAAGGTCCCGGGAGTCTGGTGGAGTTCCCGTCAGCTCGGCAGCAACGGCGCGGGCCTGGCCTCTCTCGGCCAAGGCACAGTGGCGATCATGGCGGGCTTCGACCTCACCACGGTGGTCCTGCTGACGGTCGGTAACTCCCGGGGCGGCGTCGTGCAGGCGGCGATCGCGTGCTTCGGGTTGTCGGCTGCCTTGTTCATTCTTGCCATGGCGTTTATAACGGCGGCCGAGGACTACTCGGCGACGCCTGACGACCGGCTCATGTACTACCCCGAGGCGAAGGTGTCGGCCGACGACCTTGAGGATCAGCGCGTCATGCAGTACCAGGACACCGACATCATGGCCATCTACTTCAACTACCGGATAACGCCCACGGTTGTGTTCGCTGTCCTTGGCACGCTCGCCGGACTCGTGCTGACACTTGTCGCCAAGGGCTGGTCGCCTGGACCCGCGGTCGCTGCCGGGGCGGCCATTGCTGTCGGCCTTGTCTACGTCGCGGACACGCTGAAAGGCGGCCGCAACTGGTGGCTTTTCCCGCGGCCAGTGCTCGGTCAGGCGGGCGGGGAAACAGACAGGCCGGCTCCAGCGGCGCGCCGGGGCCTGGAACGGCTGATCCCGGGGCCCGTCTTCAACGGCTGGCAGCAGTCGAAGCAGGTACGCGACGGCATCGTGCGGTGGCCTAGCGCTCCGCCGATGTCTCCGGTCGGCCGCCAGGCCATGCTCGGAGATGCGCCAGGTGGCCACGAGGGCGCGGCACCAGACCAGGAGCATTGACCTGGAGCCGACCGCCGGCGGCTGGTCACTACCATGACGCCATGCCCGCGAAGCGGCAGCTGTCTGCCGAGCTGGAGATAACGAGCCCGGCCAATCCGCGGATCAAGCAGCTTGTCGCGCTGCGCCGTCGGCGCGAGCGCGATCAGGCGGGCGTCACCCTGGTCGAGGGACAGGCGGAGATCGAGCTCGCGCTGGCCGCTGGGGTCGCGCCGCGCGAGCTGTACTGGTGCCCGGAGCTGTCCGGCCCGACGGCACCTTCGCTCGCTGAGGCAGCAGCCGGGCGCGGCGCTGTCGTCATCCGAGTCTCCCGCGCGGTATTCGAGAAGATCTCTTACCGGGAAGGACCCGACGGCTGGCTGGCCGTCGTGCCTGCGTTTGGATCGCGGCTGGCCGATATAGCGCTCGGCCAGCAACCGCTGGTGCTGATCTGCGCGGGCCTGGAGAAGCCGGGCAACCTCGGCGCGATCCTGCGCACGGCTGATGCGGCCGGGGTGTCGGCGGTCGTCGCGGCTGATCCGGTGACCGACTGGGGCAACCCGAACGTCGTGCGGGCCAGCAAGGGCACGATCTTCTCCGTGCCGGTCGCTTCGGCGACCGGCACGGAGGTGCTGGACTGGCTCGAGGAAGGTGGCTTGCGGCTGGTCGCAGCCAGCCCGGACGCGACCGTAACGCTGTCCGCGGCCGACCTGACCGGGCCCGTGGCGATCGCGGTCGGGGCGGAACAGGCCGGGCTGCCTGCCGATTGGCTTGCCCGCGCGGACGTAGCTGTCAGGATCCCGATGTTCGGGCTCGCGGACTCCCTGAACGTGTCGACGTCGGCCGCGATCCTGCTCTACGAGGCGGTCCGGCAACGCCAGCCGCGCTAGCCCGGGTACCTCCGTCGATCGGGCCTTGAGCGAATTGCGTGATATACGAGTAATGCCCTGTTCGAGCGGACGTTGGTGATCTTGGCAGCGGGCATGGAAGTGAGATAGGGCCGGCCCCGGCCGGCCCTATCTCACTTCCATGACTGGAGCAAATGGAAGATAAGGGTCGGAAGCGTCAAAATTGCCTCCGACCTCGTCCGGAATCTCGACGTCGCCCGAGAGTGACGCCGCGTTAGCTGGGGGGCGAGTTGAACCGCCGGCTGCCGGTCGGGTAAGCATCCGGTATGCCAGATCTCTCGCTGCTGCCGACGTCTGCCGTGATCGACGGCGCCGACCTGCGGATCGGCGGTTACTCGCTCACCGAGATCGCCATGGAGTTCGGCACGCCCGTTTTCGTCTTCGACGAGCAGCAACTGCGCGCCCGGGCCAGGTCCTTTCTTGACGGGCTGACCAGCAGGCACGCGCGCGGCCGGGTGTGCTTCGCCACGAAGTCGTTCCCGTCGGCGTCGATGGTCGCGGTGCTGGCGGGCGAGGGCCTCGGCCTCGACGTGGTGGGCGCCGGTGAGCTGCGGCTGGGCCTGGCCGGCGGGGCTGACCCCAATTCGATAGTTATGCACGGTAACGCCAAGTCCGACGCGGACATTGAGATGGCGCTCGACGCGGGCATCGGCTACATCGTGGTCGACGGGTTCGACGACATCGACAGGATCAGCGCCTTCGCCCGGCGACGGACGCCGGTGCTGCTGCGGGTCAGTCCCGGCATCGAGTCCAGCACGCACGCCGCGCTCGCGACTGGCGGCAAGGGATCGAAGTTCGGCGTCCCGGTCGAGCAGGTTCCCGAGGCGATCGCGCGGATGCGGGCCGCGCCGATGATCGACCTGCGCGGCTTGCACGCACACATCGGTTCGCAGATCACCGACCTTGAGCAGTTCGAGGCCGAGGTCGCGGCGCTGGCCACTCTCGGCAAGTTCGATGTGTACGACCTCGGCGGCGGACTCGGCGTCCGCTACGAACCCGGCGACGTCGCGCCGGACATCGATGAGTACCTCGAGCGGCTGGTCGCCGCCGTGCACGAGCACCTGGGCGAGGACATCGAGCTGATCGTCGAGCCTGGCAGGTCGGTCGTGGCGCCGGCCGGGATCACGCTGTACCGCATCCTGACGATCAAGCACGCCGGACGAATGCACGTCGCCGTCGATGGCGGCATGGGTGACAACCTGGAGTACCCGCTGTACGGGCAGCGCTTCACGCCGCTGGTCGTCGGCCGGTGGGACGAGCCAGAGGTGCTCGCTGACCTAGTCGGCAGGCACTGCGAGTCCGGCGACGTCGTCACCCCAGACGTGCGACTGGCCGGCCCCCGCATCGGCGACCTCGTGGTCGTTCCGGTGACCGGCGCCTATTGCTTCACGATGGCGAACAACTACAACGGGGCGCTGCGCCCGCCGGTCGTCTACTGCGCGGACGGCCGCGCGCGGCTCGGCGTCCGCCGCGAGACGCCCGACGAACAGCTGGCCAGGGAAGTCGGCCTGCTCGCCAGCGCCCGCCGCGCGGACTGAGCAGACTCAGTTCCGGCAGGCGGACTGACCGGGTTCAGCTGCCGCCGACGCCGAACGCTGTCAGCACCACTAACGTCACCGTGACGAGCGCGAACGCGCCATGCGCGATGACCACCGGGAGCGGGAAGTTGCGTTCCGGTGGGCCGAGATCCGCGGTCAGCCGGGCCGCCGCGGCCCTCGCCTCGTCGGACCCGTCCGGTGCGGCCAGCAGAGCGCGCAGCGCAGCGCGCTTCGCCCGGTACACGCCGAGCCAGCGGATCGCCATCACCAGGCCGAGCGACGCCGCGACCCCCAGTGCCGCGACGGCGAGCCAGGCAAGCTGGTCGTCGTCGCCGACCAGGTAGGCGATCCAGACGATGAGGCCGCCGCCTGCCAGCAGCACGTGGCCCGATATCACCGGAACGGGGAGCCGGGTGGCAGTTGCCGCCTGAAACTCGCTGTCGTACTCGATGAGCCAGATGGACAGCAGGTAGAGTCCCCCGCCCGCGGTCGTGATCCAGGTAACAAGCGCAACAATGTCCATGTCCCCTGCCGCTGATGCGTGCCTGCGTGACTGATGGCGGGCACTGCCTGACCGCATCGGCGAAGACCGCTGTTCTGCAACACGGCTCGGGCGGCCGCCTAGTTCACCGGCGCTGGGCGGCCTAGAGGCCGGCCAGCGCCTGGCGCAGCGGGTCGAGGCCCATGGAGCCCAGGGCGAGCGCCTTTGAGTGGAAGTCCCTGAGGCTGAAGGCACCCTTGGCCCGGTCTTTGGCTTCTGCCCTGGCCTGCAGCCACATTTGCGCGCCCAGCATGTAGGACGGGGCCTGACCTGGCCAGCCCAGGTAGCGATGCAGCTCAAAGCGCAGCCGCTCCTCCTCGAAGTTGGAGTGCGCCTGCAGGAACGC
>JASHTT010000182.1 GCA_030040415.1 Streptosporangiaceae bacterium
CGGTAGTACTCGAAGACGAACCCGATGAGAGCCAGCAGCGTGGCCAGCGCGCCGATCAGGAACATCCACCAGCCGACCGCGACGCCCAGGGCGGCGGTGGCGGCGGCCAGCCCGAGGAAGAGCGGCCACCAGCTGTGCGGGCTGAAGAAGCCCAGCTCGCCGGTGCCCTCATGGATCTCGCCTTCGGGGTTGTCTTCCGGCCGCTCTGGCAGTCGCCGCCCGGTGAACAGCAGGTAGAAGCCGATCAGGAAGGCCAGGCACACGGCCACGGCCAGCGCCGTCGAGCCTGTCGGGTCGTGCGAAAAGTACCAGTACACGAGATCGGCGGCGCCGAAGAAGGCGGCACAGCCGAGGAACAGGTACGCCTCTACCTTCACGAACCCACTCCGATCGACTCCTGCTGATGGTCCAGCTCACGGTCCCGGCCCGACCTGATGTGCGGGTAGTGCAGGTCGAAGGCGGGCCGCTCGGACCTGATGCGCGGGATCGAGGTGAAGTTGTGCCGCGGTGGCGGGCACGAGGTCGCCCACTCCAGCGAGTTGGCGAAGCCCCACGGGTCATCCTCGGTGACGGTCTCCCCCGACCGCCACGTCTTGTAGACGTTGTACAGGAAGACGAATGTGGACGCCCCGAGGACGAATGAGCTGATCGATGAGATGTCGTTCAGCGTCGTCGCCAGGTGCGGCAGGAACGGGTAGTTGGCGACGCGCCGTGGCATGCCCATCAGGCCCAGCCAGTGCTGCACAAGGAAGGTGCCGTTGAAGCCGATGAACACGAGCCAGAAGTGCCAGTGGCCGAGCCGGTTGTCCAGCATCTTGCCGGTCCACTTCGGCCACCAGAAGTAGAACCCGCCGAACATGCAGAACACCACGGTGCCGAAGAGCACGTAATGGAAGTGCGCCACCACGAAGTAGGAGTCACTGACCGCGAAGTCCAGCGGCGGCGACGCCAGGATGATTCCGGTCAGGCCGCCGAACAGGAACACGATCATGAAGCCGAGTATGAAGAGCATGGCCGGCTCGAAGGTGATCTGCCCGCGCCAGATCGTGCCGACCCAGTTGAAGAACTTCACCCCGGTAGGCACCGCGATCAGGAACGTCATGAAGGAGAAGAACGGCAGCAGCACCGCGCCGGTGGTGAACATGTGGTGCGCCCACACGGTCAGTGACAGGCCCGCGATCGCGATGGTCGCCGCGACCAGGCCCTTGTAGCCGAACAGCGGCTTGCGGGAGAAGACGGGCAGGATCTCGGTGGCGATGCCGAAGAACGGCAGCGCCACGATATAGACCTCCGGATGGCCGAAGAACCAGAACAAGTGCTGCCACAAGATCGCCCCGCCGCTGTTGGCGGCGAACACCTGGGCGCCGAACTTCCTGTCGATCTCCAGCACCAGCAACGCGGCTGTCAGCACCGGGAATGCCAGCAGCACGAGCATCGAGGTCAGCAGGATGTTCCAGGTGAAGATCGGCATCCGGAACATCGTCATGCCGGGCGCGCGCATGCACAGGATCGTGGTCACAAAGTTGACCCCGCCAAGGATCGTGCCTAGGCCGGCCAGCACCAGGCCCATGATCCACATGTCGCCGCCCAGGCCCGGCGAGTACGCCGCGCTGGTCAGCGGCGAATAGGCGTACCAGCCGAAGGCGGCCGCACCGCCCGGGGTGAGGAAGCTCGCCAGCAGGATCAGCCCGCCGAACACGAAGAGGTACCAGCTGAGCAGGTTGAGCCTGGGGAACGCCACGTCCGGGGCGCCGATCTGCAGCGGCATGATCTCGTTCGCGAACCCGACGAACAGCGGCGTGGCGAACAGCAGCAGCATGATCGTGCCGTGCATCGTGAAAAGCTCGTTGTACTGCTGGTCGGACACGATGTGGTTGTCCGGGCCCATGAGCTGCGCCCGCATGATCATGGCCATCAGGCCACCGACCAGGAAGAAGAAGAACGAGGCGATCAGGTAAAGGTGCCCGATGATCTTGTGGTCGGTCGAGGACAGCCAGTCCGCGAGGATCGAGCCCTTGCGGTAGCCCTGCGGAGCCGCCAAAGGCACGGCGGAGGGCGCCGGCTGCTGGTACGTGGTCACTGAGCACCCCCGGTTGTGTTCTCAAGCTTCTGCTGCGCGAGGACCCAGGTCCGGAACTGCGCAGGAGTCACTATCTTGATCCGGAACAACATCCGGCTGTGGTACAGGCCGCACAGTTCCGAGCACCGCCCGATGGTGTCCGGGCCGCTGTAGAGCGTGCTGGTGGGGTAGACCTCGAAGTGGTTCGGGTGACCAGGGATGACGTCCCGCTTGAAGTCGAACGGCAGCACCCAGAACGAGTGGATCACGTCGTTGGACCGCAGGTTGAACCGCACGTTCTCGTGGTCCGGAATCTCCAGCAGCGGCAAGCTTTCCCGGTTGCCGGGAATCTGGCCATCCCACATCTCGCCGAACTCGGTGACGCCTTCCGCGGAGTTCTTCACCGGGAACTGCGGGTACTGGAACTCCCAGCTCCACTGGAACCCCGTGACGTCCACCACGACGCAGTGCGGCAGCTTGCAGGTGGGCGTCAGCGCGTCGATCCTGTTCTCGTCGCGGGCGGTGAAGTAGAAGAGCACGCCGACCATGATGAACGGTATGACGGTGTACATAATCTCGATCGGCAGGTTGTACCTGACCTGGCGCGGGATCCGGTCGCCCTTCTTGCGGAAGAAGATGATCGACCAGATGATCATTCCCCAGACGACCGCGCCGACAGCCAGGGCTGCGATCCACGCGCCCTGCCAGAGGGAGACCGTCAGCTTCGCCTGCGTGGTCAGTGGCGTGCGCAGGCCGAGGTTCTCGACAGTGGTGGCGTTGCAGCCCGCCGTCAGCGTGACCAGGGCGACTGCGAGCGCGGCACGTGGCAGCCAGCGCCGGAGCGCTCGCGCGCGCGAGACGGCCTGCACTGCCCCGTCCTTCGGGTCCCGGGGGGCGCGAGCCGGGTGCTCAGGAACACCGCGGATGGGACTCACAGATTGCCTTCCGAGCAGCTAAGTCCCGGCGTCGACTGCCGGTTGAGGTTTGTTCCTACAGCCTGTCGTGGAAACAGTACAACGCCTGGATGCCCTGGCTCCCGCTAGGTCCCGGTTAAGGTGCGTCTTAGGGTTCTCGGCTGGTGGATTTCCGGACAGCACGGCACGGAGGTGACAGCGTGACCGCTCCGCGAGATGCCTGGCGCGCGGCAGCCGACACACCCCCGGCACTGGTACTCGACGCGCTCGGCAAGAAGTGCCCGATCCCGATCATCATGCTCGCTGACCGGATCCGGGACGTGCCGGTGGGCCAGACGATAGCGGTGCTCGCCGACGATCCCGCTGCCAAGACGGACTTGCCGGCGTGGTGCGCGCTGAAATCGCAGGAGTTCGTCGGCAGGTCCGACCTAGCGGCAGGCTGGTCGTTCCTGGTGCGGCGCAGCTACTAGTCGTGCGTACTAGTCTTCCGGGCCGCCGGCGTCACGGAACCTGCCGGTGAACCGCGGGTCGGACTCCCACCAGGGCCGCTGACCAGGCGCCTGACCGGCTTGCGGGGGTGCCGAAGGCGGCTGGGCACCACTCGCCGCGACCACGGCGCTGGCCGTGCCGGCGACCGGCGCCACCGCCGAAGCCGCAGCTGCTTCGGCAGCGTCGAGCTCGGCGTCGATGACCTTCGCCTCCGACTCGTCTTCGCGGATCATCTGGATCAGCTGGGCGGCCAGGAATGGCAGGCCGACGACATCACCCAGAATCCACAGCACGCCGCCGCCGAGCACCTGATTCGTCGGCAGGCCTATGTTCCAGGGCGGACCGAGCCCGTGATAGTAGGAGCCTGCGATGAGGCTGGTATCGGCGATCACCGCGAGGCCGAGCACCGCGTCGCCGATCACCTCCGCCGCGGTGATCCACAACGCCATAACGTACGGGTAGGCGCGCGGCACCGGATCGACCCGCAGCAGCGTCCAGAAGAACACGAATCCCGGCGCTGCCAGCGCAAGATGCGTGACCTGCGCCACCAGCACGGAATGGAAACCGGCCGCGTACCACGGCGTGAAGTAGACGAGGAACGGCATCAGCACGAGCACGAACGTGGTGATAGCCGGGAACAGTGCCAGCCTGGCCGCACGGCTGGCGATGACCGACCTCAGCCGCGGACCGAGCCACGGCACCGTCTCGATCATCAGCGTCAGCGGGCGGCCGAGCGCCACGAACAGCGGTACCACCAGCAGGAACAGCACGGTCTGTATGGAGCGCATGTAGAACAGGAACGGCTGGTACACGCCGATGGACGACATCGTCGCAATGGCGGCGAAGCCCAGTCCGAGACCGCAGAACGCTATCGCCCGTGCGACCGGCCACTCTCGTCCGCGGCGCCGCAGCACGGCCATGCCCGCCAGGTAGAGGCCGCCGAGCAGCAGGATCCACGCCAGCGTCCATGGGTCTAGCGTCCAGGCGCCGAATGCCCGCGAGACCGTGATTCGCGGCGGGTCCTGGTACCCCGAGGCGAGCGCACCGAGCATGCCTGCCACGCTACCGCGCCAGCCCGAACGGGCGGGCACCGGACTACTACAAGGCGTCGTAACGGCACAGCGGACGATGATCCGGAAGGATCCGGGTGCCAAAACGAGCCCGAATGTCACCGGATCATGGTCCGGATGCCGGGAGGGCCCGCCCGGACATTGATGTGCACGGGCCACGAACCGCGCTGCGGTTAGCTGCTACTTACTCATTGAGCCGCGCCTTCCTGGAGGTCTGAGTTGAACGAGCTTCGCCTGGCGAGGGGGCTGACGGCCGTCGCCGATGGCCAGGCCGACTGGCCATTGGCCGGCAGCGCCGGCGACACCGACCCCGGCGAGGCCAAACTCTTGCGTCGCGTCGCCGACGGCGACCAGGACGCGATCGCCGAGTTCTACCGACGGCACGGCCGGATCGTGCTCGCGCAGATCCTGCTGGTCGTGCAAGAACGTGCCCTGGCCGAGGAAATCCTGCAGGACACGATGCTCGCCGTGTGGAAAGGAGCGGCATCCTTCCGGGCTGAGTCGAGCGTCCGGTCCTGGGTCATCTCCATAGCGCGGCGCCAGGCGAGGGACCGGCTGCGGCGGCACCGGCCGCGGCTCGTCGACGACGCCGTCCTCAGCAGCCAGCCGAGCAACGACCCTGGCCCTGAAGTTCTGGCGCTGGAGCGCGCGGCGGTGGCCGAGGTGGCGGACGCCATCCGCTCGCTCAGTCGCGCCCATCGAGAGGTGCTCGGACTCGCCTTCGGTGCCGGGCTCAGCCTCCCCGAGGTCGCCAGCGTGCTCGAGGTTCCGCTCGGCACCGTCAAGAGCCGCCTGGCCGCGGCGCGCACCGCGCTCGGCCGCGTGCTGCACGAGAAAGGACAGCACCAATGAAAGCCATATCACCGCACCTGGCAGTCGATCAGCTGCTGGCGGGCATGAATGGGCGTGAGCCGGATGATCAGGCCCGCGCGCACCTGGCCGCCTGCCCTGCCTGCCAGGCCGAGGCGGAGCGCTGGGCCACCGTGGCGGCCGGGGTGCGCCACCTGGTGGCCGCGACTCCGCCGCC
>JASHTT010000183.1 GCA_030040415.1 Streptosporangiaceae bacterium
GGCCTGGTCGGTACCGCGATCTCGATTGGCATGCTCGCGCTGCTCGGCCCCGGCACCAGCCTGTGGTGGGCCCGGCTGCTGATGGTCACGCTGGGCGTGTCGATGGGCAACATCTTCGTGCCGCTGCAGGCTGCCGCGTTCGCTACGATCACGCCGGCCGCGACCGGCGGGGCGTCGACGATGTTCAACGCGGTCCGTCAGCTCGGCGGCGCCATCGGCGTGGCGATCCTGACGACGGCCATCGTCGAGGTCGGGCCGGAGCACGTGGTCGCTGGCCACCTGGTGGCGAACCTGACCGCGTACCGGGTTGCCTTCGCTGTCGCCGCCGCGTTCGCGCTCGCCGCCATCGCATTCGCGGCCCGGATCCGCGACGCCGACGCTGCGCACACGATCCCCGGTCACGCCAGCCAGCGAGCGGCCGCGAGTGCCGGAACGCGGGCTCAGCAGCCCGTGCCCAGCCTGGTGGACTAACTCTCGACCAGCAAAAGCGCCCGGCAGCCTGATGGCTGCCGGGCGCTTTCGCTCAGTCCGCCTTAAGACATAGCGGCAAGCGTCGAACAGAGTTTCGGAGAATCCGCTGGCGAGGCTAAACTTGGTCGACATGGAGCCTGCCGCTACCCTGACGCCCTACCTGGCGCGGCCCGGTCGGCGCGTGCTCGTGATCGACGACCTGGCCGATCTGCAAGGTCCGGTCACCGGCACCGTCGAGTTGCCGATCTGGCTGTTCTGGAGCCGCCCGGGCCTCGTCTTCGACCTGGGCGATCCGTACATGCTGCGCTGGCTGTACCAGACCGTCCTGCGGGAAGCGGCTGAGCCGAGTGACCTCACGAGCTACTTGAACGGTGACCTTCTGCACACGCTGTGGCCGGAGCTATATCTGCCGAGGGGAGTGCGTCAGGCCTGGGAAGACCGGCATGCTTCGCTGCGATCGTCGACCGTGACGCCTGCCTGATGCCCGTCAGCGGACTGCACCGCAGAGTCGCGGAGGTTGCCCTGAACGTGGCGGCCCGACATGGCTTCGCCCTAGGCGGCGGCAACGCGTTAATCGAGCATGGTGTCGTGGATCGGGTGACCGAGGATGTTGACCTGTTCACCGACGACGAGCGAGGTGTCGCAGCAGCCGCCGATGCGGTCGATACCGCACTGCGCGCGGTCGGCTTCAAGACGGTCCGGCGGGACAAGTCGGGCGGTCTTTCCGACATCTTCCCCGGCATCGGCGACGAACTGGCCGAGTGGATCGTGACCGGCACGGGCGGCGAACGGACGATGCTGCAGCTCGCCTACTTCAACCGGCAGCTCCCGCCGGTCACACGTGAGCTCGGGCCCGTCCTCGCGCTGGAGGATGTGCTCGGCGGCAAGGTGTGTGCATTGGCCAGCCGGGTGGAACCGCGGGACTACATCGACACTGCGGCCGCCCTCGGGCTCCATAGCGTGGCGCAGCTGATCGGTTTCGCGCGGCAGCTCGATCCAGGGCTCACCGACCGGGAGTTCGCGGATGCTGGTCTGCAGTTGGACACGATGCCGGACAGTGCCTTCACCGCATACGGGCTGACCCGGCCGGACATCGTGAATCTTCGTCACCGATTCGCAGACTGGCCGCGCGAGTGACGGCTGCTAGCGTGCGTGCTAATGCGCCTCGATGCTGCCGAAGCTCGTGACCGGTTCGTGCGGGCCGACGTGCTGCGGCTGGCGACGGCTGGGGCGGACGGCCGGCCGCACGTGGTGCCGTGCACGTTCGCCGTCGACGGCGCCGGGCGTGTCTTGATCGGCATCGACAACAAGCCGAAGTCATCGATCAACCTCCGCCGGCTGCGCAACATCGAGGCAAACCCCAACGTCAGCATGCTCGTCGACTACTACTCGGCCGACTGGGAGCAGCTCTGGTGGGTGCGTGCGGACGGCACCGCGACTATCGAACAGTCCGGCAACGAGCACGGCAGGCACTGGGAGTTGCTGCGGGCGAAGTACACGCAGTACGAAGGCCAGATCCTGACCGGGCCGGTGATCGTCGTGCACGTGACGTCATGGACCGGCTGGGCGTTCGCATCTGACTAACGCCGGGGCGGCCGACGGTGTGAATAGCAGCTTGGCGCCAGATCGTTAGACACCTTAGATATCCACTCTGGATATCCGTAGTATCCTGACCTCAAGGGCTCGACAGGAAGCAGGTGGCGGAGCATGGCCACGATCAAGACGCCGATCGAGATCGATCAAGACGCGCTAGAGATCGCCGCCGAGGTGCTCGGGACAACTACCAAGAAAGATACGGTCAACGCCGCGCTTCGCGAGGTCGGTCAGCGCCTCGTACGGTTGCGAGCGCTGGAGCGGCTTGGCGAGATGGCCGATCGGGGCGACTTCGATGAGTTTCTCGGCGATAGCAGCACCTACCGCCAGTGAATCCAGCGCTGTATCTAATTGACACATCGGGGCTGTTCCGGATCTTGCAGGATCGGCTCCGGCAGGCTTGGTCTGACCAGCTGGCCGCCGGCGTGATCGCCACTTGTGCCGTGGTCGAGTTGGAGTTCCTATACTCCGCGCAGTCGCTCGCGGACCGGATGGAAAAGCAACGGCTTCTGCGTGGCCTTTTCGGCTGGGTACCTATGAGCGAACGTGCCTATGAACGCTCTGCGGAGGTGCAGCAGCGTCTCACCGAGATCGGGGCACATCGCTCGGCCGGTGCTGTAGATCTGCTTATCGCGGCGACCGCAGAGCGCGCTCGGCTCACTGTTCTGTGCGATGATCGCGATTTCACGACCATCGCCAAGGTTACGGGCCAGCGGGTCAAGCTTGTGACGGACATCTGAGCCCGCCAGCTCTCTGGATCATTAGCGCTGCTACCGGCGCCAGCAGCCGGGCTTGTCGGATGCCGCGAAGCGTGTAAGCATTGCAGCCATTCTTGCTGACACGTCGCGCCAGAACTGGCGCGGCTTGATACGGAGGTCGCAATGCTGCGGAAACTGCTGCGCCAGCATCTCGCTGTCTCCATCGCGAGCCTGGTTGCGTTAGGCGGCTTACTGGTCAGCGCCAGTAGTGCCAACGCCGGGATTTATGCGTCTGGCGGAAAATGCTCGGCCACGATCGATAATCCGCACTATTCAAGCGGCGGTCACGGCGTCGTCGCCAAAGCACACTGGAAATGCGCGATAGTTCCCACCACGATAATAAATTATGGCCTTAATCTCTGGGTATGCACTGACAAGTCGCCGACGGCGAGTGAGGGCTACCTCGCTACCGATCCTAGCTGCCATGTAAAAGGCAACAACGAAGATAACTCCAAGCTCACCGTGGCGAATAAGGCTAACACGGTGTACGTCCCGCCAGGTACCGGCACAGGTGCCAAAGGATCGGGCTGGTGGATAGCCTGCGCTGTCTGGCAATCGGATCACGATGGCACTAAAGGTGCGGTAGTGACAACCTTTAGCGGCGTCTGGTACGGCAGCGGCTAAGAGGTCGCCGCGTATCCAAAGGGGGAACTCTGTCTCTAAGCGCTAGCCCTGTCGATCCCCGGGACGAACAGTGGGAGATTTACTACCCAGATTATCGGGTCTATTTCTGGCTCCCCGAGGGTATCTCCGACGAGTGGGAACTGACGGCCGTTGACGATGTGCACGCTGTCATGCGATGGGCAGAGGATCATTGCAATGGCCGCCAGTTCGTAATATACGCTAACGTTCTTAGCAATGAGGGACTGGGGCTAGTACGCCTTTTCGGCGTCGATCCCACGCGGTCAGCCGACTCGTGAGTTTACGGCGACTTCGATTGCTACGATCCGGGTGTGAAAGCCGCCGTCCGCACGCGCTACGGGCCTCCGGACGTGCTCCGGATTGCGGATGTGGCCAAGCCGGCGCCGACAGCTGACCAGTTGCTGGTGCGGGTCCATGCCACGACCGTCAACCAGACCGACGCTCACTATTTATCGGGCAAGCCGTGGATCATGCGGCCGCTGCTGTCCGGGGTGCCGGGGCCGAAGGTGAGCGTGCTGGGCTGCGAATTCGCCGGCGAGGTCGATGCGGCCGGAAGCGCGGTCTCCTCGTTCCAGCCGGGTCAGCGGGTCTTTGGCTACGTCGAGGGCCCGTTCGGTGCGCACGCCGAGTACCTGGCAGTCGGGCAGGACGGGAGCATCGCGCTGACACCGGACCACGTCAGTGACGAGCATGCCGCCGCCGCAACCGAGGGCTCGCATTATGCCCTGTCGTGCCTTCGCGCGACCAGTGTCACGGCGGGCCAGGATGCGCTCGTCTACGGCGCGACCGGGGCAGTCGGCTCGGCCGCCGTGCAGTTGCTGAAGGTGATGGGCGCGCGAGTGACCGCGGTTTGCGCCACGCCGAATCTGGAATTGGTGCGCGGGCTCGGCGCGGACAAGGTCGTCGACTACCTGACCGCCGATTTCACTCACGACGACCTACGGTACGACGTCGTTTTCGACGCTGTCGGCAAGACCTCCTACCACCGATGCAAGCGGCTGCTCAAGCCGCACGGGCGCTACACATCAACCGGGCCGGGCCCCGCCTATGAGAACGCGCTGCTCATGCTGGCGACCGCTCGCTCACGGGGAAGGAAGGTTGTCTTCGGTTACCCCAAGATCGACCAGGCAACCGTTAAGTATCTCGCCGAGCTCATGGAGTCCGGTCAGTTCACGCCCGTTGTCGACATGCGCTACCCGCTAGATGAGATCGCTAGGGCGTACAGCTACGTCGAGACCCACCAGAAGGTAGGCAGCGTGGTGATCCTGCTGGACGGCGCGGAACGGGGCGGGCAGGGCTAACCGGCGGGCGCGGCGTGTGCGAGACGCCACTGTCCCCAGGGCATGGGCCGTGCGGTGCCGCAGTGCTGGCACGCGACGGCCAGCTCCGACTGGTAGGTGGCGCCGCATGTGGTGCACTTCCTGTCGGCCAGAGCCGCGGCCGGGTCGGTCCGCACCCCAGCGGGACGGACGAACGTCAGCATGTAGTGCCCGTCGGCACCGCCCCAGGAGACCTCGCTTTGCTGGTTGTCTGCCTGTGCGGCCACGGCCCTGCCCATGTTGACAAAGCCTGAGGTCAGCGTCGTCGCGGCGGCTCCGGCCGCGAAGGCCGCCGCTCCGGGCCGGATGAAGGCGGCGAGCTGGCCGAACGCGACCCGCACGGAGATTTCCTGCTGCCTGCCGAGCCGGATGGCCGCCAGTTCGGGCGCCGAGGCCTGGTAGTCGATAGGCACGGCCTGCTGTCGCGACTTGGACCCGTTCGGGCTGCTCGCGGCGTACTCGTTGGTCCTGCGCCGGTCGCGGGCGGTTGTCTGCACGAGCCGACCCTGCGTCGTCTGCCAGAACGACTCGGTGGTCACCCGGGAGATCGGGGCCTCGTCACCTGTCGACGTGGCCACGAACATCAGCATCGCCGCCGTCTGCGCGGCGTCGAGCAGCAGTTGCGGATCGAACCGAGGATCGGCCCGGCGCAGCTGATCGAGGCTCGCGAGCGGCGGGCCCGACCCCGGCCGCCGCGCTCCGGCGGAAGCGCGCAGGCCAGGCGCGCTGACCACCGACCGGACGCGCCCCTTCCGCGCGACGATCACGACGGCGTAGTACAAGAGCAGCACCGCCAACAGCGCCACCCAGCCGAGGATCACGACGAGGACCGCGGTGCAGATCGCGACGTGCACCGGGTCGGCCGCGATCCCGCTCATCACCACGG
>JASHTT010000020.1 GCA_030040415.1 Streptosporangiaceae bacterium
CAGCCCAGCAGCACGGCGCGAGCGTCGTTCGCCGACCCAGTCAGCAACACGTCGGCCAAGCTCGAGCCGGTGCCGAGGTCGGACATGACCACCAGCAACGTCCCAGGGTCGGCCGCGAGGAAGTCCGGCGACAGCCCGCTGCCGCTGGCCACCCGCAGCCCAGCAGCCTCGGACGCAAAGCTGCCCGCTCCCTGGGCGGTCTGCGGATATGCCTTCACGATGACCGAGGCACCATCTTGATCCTGGCAGCGCAGCACGGCGGACCGGCCGCTTCCGCCGCTCAGCACGACCGGCGCCCAGAGCCTCCGGCCCAGTGCGGCGGCCGCCGCCGCAGCCACATCCGCCACGGCGAGCCCGGCTGGCTCACCCACAAAGGCCATGAACCCTCTCCGCCGCGCCGGCCTCCGGTCGGGACGTTACCCGTAGAAGAGGCGCTCCATGACTGCCCGTGCGTGTCGTGCCGACCTGCGCCAGTCCTGCACCAGTTGCTGTGCGCCGTCCGGAGGGTATCCGAGCACCCGCGCCACCACGGCAAGGTCGGCGGGCAGCGGCGGCAGCGCGTCAGACGGCCGCCCCCGTACCAGCATGACGGCATCCCTGATCCGCGCGGCGAGCAGCCAGGACTCCGACAGGGCGACTGAATCCGCGGCCGAGACCAGTCCCGCAGCCGTGGCCGCGTGCAGCGCGGCCATCGTCTGCGTCGTGCGCAGTCCGGGCACCGCGGAGCCGTGCCGTAGCTGCAGAAGCTGCACGACCCACTCGACGTCCGCGAGGCCGCCCGGGCCCAGCTTGAGGTGCAGCGCCGGCTCGACGCCGCGCGGCATCCGCTCGGCTTCCATCCGCGCCTTGATCCGCCGAATCTCCCGCACCGCGTGGTCGTCCACGCCGCCGGAGTAGCGGATCTGGTCGGCCATGGCGACGAATCGCGCTCCCACGTCCGGGTCACCAGCCGCGAACTCGGCCCTCAGCAGAGCCTGCGCCTCCCACGGCAGCGACCAGCGCTGGTAGTAGGCGCGGTAGGAAGCTAGCGTGCGGACCAGCGGGCCCTGCCTGCCCTCGGGGCGGAGGCCGGCGTCCACCGGCAGCGCGGGATCAGGGCCTGGCCGGCTCAGCAGCGCCCGGAGCTGCTCGGCGACACCATGCGCGGCACGAGTCGCCACCTCCTCACTGGCACCCGGCAACGGGTCGTGCACGAACAGGACGTCGGCATCGCTCGCGTAGCTCATCTCGTGCCCGCCGAACCTGCCCATCGCGATCACGGCCAGCCGGGTCGGCAGCGGACCGGACGACGCCTCGGCGTCCCGCACGGCGATCGCCAGCGCGGCCGATACCGTGACCCTGGCGACGGCCGTCAGGGCTGCCGAGGTCTCCTCGATCCCGGCGAGCCCGAGAACGTCGGCCATCGCTGTCCGCAGCAGCTCGCGGCGCCGGACCGCGAGCACCGCGTCGGCCGCCTGCTCTGGCTTGTCCTGGCGGCCAGCCGCTGCGAGCGCCTCGGCAAGCAGTTCGCCTTCCGGCCGCGGCGCTAGCTGCCCGTCGTCGGCCAGCATCGCCACCGCTTCGGGCGCGCGCAGCAGCAGGCCGCTGGCGTACCGGCTGGACGCGAGCAGTCGAGCCATCCGCTGGGCGACGGCCGCATTGTCCCGCAGCAGCCGCAGGTACCAGGGCGTCTCCCCGAGTGCCTCGCTCACCTGCCGGAATGCCAGCAGGCCCGCGTCCGGCTGCGGGGCGTCGGCCAGCCACGAAAGGATCACCGGCAGCAGGGTGCGCCAGATCGCCGCCCTGCGTGACACCCCGGCGGTCAGCGCCTCGATGTGCCGCAGCGCGCCCGCCGGGTCGGCGTAGCCCAGCGCCTCTAGCCGCTCCGCCGCCGCAGCCGGGGTCAGCCGGGTTGCTTCGCCGGGCAGCCTCGCCACCGCGTCAAGCAACGGCCGGTAGAAGAGCTTCTCGTGCAGCTGCCGCGCCTGGCTCGCGTGCTGTCGCCACAGCGTGGTCAGCGCTGCCGCCGGATCGGCGTACTGCGGCCACGCCTGTGCAGCCGCCTCATCCGGTCCTGGCCGCATCCGGCGCAGCGCCCTGCCAATCTGCCGCAGGATCGCGGGATCGGTGGGCAGCAGGTGGGTGCGCCGCAGCTGGCGGAGCTGCAGCAGGTGCTCGACTTCGCGCAGGAACCTATAGGCCGACGCCATAGCCATGGCATCCGCGCGGCCCACGTAGCCTCCGGCCGCCAGCGCCGCGAGGGCGGGCAGCGTCCCTGCCTCGCGCAGCGTGGCGTCGCCGCGGCCGTGCACCAGCTGAAGCAGCTGCACAGCGAACTCGATGTCCCGCAACCCGCCGGGCCCCAGCTTGAGTTCCCGGCCGGCTTCCGCCGCGGGCAGGCTCGCCACGACGCGGCGGCGCATCGCCTGGACGTCTGGCACGAAGTCGTCGCGCTGCGCAGCGTTCCACACCAGCGGCCTGACGGCCGCCAGGTAAGCAGCGCCAAGCTCGGCGTCGCCGGCCACGAACCTGGCCTTCAGCAGCGCCTGGAACTCCCAGGTCTTGGCCCAGCGCTGGTAGTAGGCGAGATGGCTGGCGAGCGTCCGGACCAGCGGGCCGCTCCTGCCCTCCGGCCGCAGGTTCGCGTCGACCGGGAACAGCGCGCCGTCTGGCATGCTCTGCGAGCATGCTCTGATCAGCCCGCTGGCGACCGCGGTGGCTGTGCGCAGCGCACCAGCCTCGTCGTCGCCCGGGTGCACCGTGCCGCCCACGAAGATCACGTCCACGTCGCTGGCGTAGTTCAGCTCACGGGCACCGCACTTGCCCATCGCGATGACCGCAAGGCGGGCCGGCGGTGAACCTGGCGGCAGGCCGGCCCGCGCGATCGACAGCGCGGCCTGCAGCGCCGCCGTCGCCAGGCCCGCCAGCCCGGCCATCACGCCGTCGAGCGGCTCGACACCAGTCAGGTCCAGCGCTGCGAGCTGCAGCAGCCGGCCGAAGTAGGCAACCCTCAGCCTGGCCAAGGCGCCATCCTCGCTCGCGCCGCCGGCCGCCACGGCAGCTAGCAGCTCTGCCGTGAGTTCGCTATCAGCTGGGAACGTGCCAGTCCCGGCTAGCTGCCGCCAGTCAGCCGGGTGCCGGACAAGGTGCTCGCCGAGCGCCGCACTCGTGCCGAGCACG
>JASHTT010000184.1 GCA_030040415.1 Streptosporangiaceae bacterium
GGGCCCTCAGAGACCCCGTACATGGCGAGGCCCAGGCCCAGGCCGGACAGCAGGAAGCCGGTCAGGTCGAACCTGCCGGGCCGGTCCTGCCTCTCCTCGCGCAGGAACAGCAGCCCGAAGAGGAACGCCGCGGCGCCGATCGGCACGTTGACGTAGAACACCCAGCGCCAGGAGGCGTCGGTGACCAGCAGCCCGCCGACCACCGGGCCGAGGGCCGGGGCGAACGTGGTCGGCACGGTGAGGATCGCAGCCGCCCGGACGCGCTCGGCGGGCGGGAACGTGCGCATCAGCATGGCCATGCCGACAGGCGTGAGCATGCCGCCGCCGACACCCTGCAGAACGCGGAATATGACGAGCTCCGGCAGCGAGGATGCCAGCCCGCACAATGCCGAGGCGACGGTGAACACCACGATCGCGGTGAGCAGAACCCGCTTGCTGCCAAACCGGTCGCCGAGCCAGCCCGACGCCGGGATGAACACGGCGAGGCTGACCAGGAAGCCGATCGAGATGCTGTCGACGGCGGTCGGACTGACACCGAAGTCGCGGCCGATCGTCGGCAGCGCGACGTTGACGATCGTCGCGTCCATGATCGCCATGAACATGGCGGCCACGAAGACTACGCTGACCGCTACCTTCTGGTTAATGCGTGTTTGCACGTCACTCCGATGCGAGATCCAGAGGTTCCGGATAGTGAGTATACTCAACAACTATCGGTGCTAAATATTCCGCCAGCGGTCTGACCGGGCCGCTGGGTCCTACTAGGTCCGACGGGACAGCCGATCAGGATGTGAGGCAGCCATGAAGCCGCGGACCGGCAACGATGTTGCCGATGCCCTGATTTTCGCCGCGCACCGCGTCCGGAACGCCACGGACGCCAAGCTGCGCCAGAGCGGCCTGTCGCTCCCGTCCTACAAGGCCATGCGGGCGCTGGAAAATTCCGAGCTGTCCATGCGGGAGATCAGCGAGGCGCTGCAAGTCGCTCCGCGTACGGTAACCGACCTGATCGACGGTCTCGAGGCGAAGGGCCTGGTGGCCAGGGAACCCCACCCGGTGGACCGGCGGGTCACGCTGCTGCGCCTGACACAGGCCGGCCGCGATCAGCTCGGCACGGCCTCTGCCGAGGCGGAGGAGGCCTACCGGGTCGCGTTCAGTGGCCTCAGCGACGCAGACCAGAAGGCGCTGCGCGACCTGCTCGACCAGGTCGCGCCGGCCGGCGTCGCCTGATCAGCAAGTCAGCGAAGAAACCGCCAAGCCGGAGGACCCGTTGCCCTACCAGTACGACGCCGAGCTAGTACAGGTCGCCGCGGACTTGCCGGAGATCGACATCTCGGACGTCGCCGCGGCCCGCGAGGCCCTGCTGGACCGGCAGCGGCAGTTCCCGCCGTTCGTGTTGCCCGATTCGCTGCTCATGGAGCAACGGACTGTGCCCGGGCCGCCCGGTGACCCCTATATAGAGGTGCGCGTCCTCACCCCGCGCGGGCTGGCCGGGCCGGCACCGGCGCTGTACTGGATCCACGGCGGCGGGTTCGTGCTCGGCGACGTCGACTCAGACCTCGAGACCCCGGCTCACATCGCGTCAGCACTCGGCGTCATCGCCGTGTCTGTCGAGTACCGGCTCGCCCCGGAACACCCGTTCCCGGTACCTGTGGAGGATTGCTACGCGGGCCTGTCGTGGCTAGCCGAGCACGCCAGCGACCTGGGCGTCGATCCGCACCGGATCGCGGTCGGCGGTCAGAGCGCGGGCGGCGGGCTCGCGGCCGCCGTGGCGCTGATGGCGCGCGACCGGGGCGGACCGGAACTGTGTTTTCAGCTGCTCGACATCCCGGTCCTCGACGACCGGCTGAGCACGCCGTCGATGCGCGCCTACACCGACACTCCGGTGTGGGACCGGCCGAGCGCGATCCTGAGCTGGCGGGCGTACCTCGGGTCCGGCGTGGGCGGCGACACCTCGCCGTACGCCGCGCCCGCGAGGGCCGCCGACCTGCGCGGCCTGCCGCCCGCCTACGTGGTGACGTGCGAGTTCGACCCGCTGCGGGACGAGGGCATCGAGTACGCGCAGCGCCTCATGCAGGCCGGGGTGGCCACCGAACTGCACCACTACCCGGGCACGTTCCACTGGTCGTCCGGCGCGGGTCCGGAGGCCGCCGTCTCCAGGCGCATGGTCGAGGACAGGACGGCGGCGCTCGGGCGCGCGTTCGGGGGGCAGTCCTGATGTCGGCCGCGACCACTACCGTGCCGCCCGCACCGCAGTCCTGGGCCGGGCTGCGGTTGCTCGGGCTCGACATCGGCGGGACCAGCAGCCGGGCCCGCCTGGTGGTGGACGGGCAGGTCGTCGCGGAGAGCAGGGCCGGGAGCGCCAGCTTGCCAGCGGCGGGCCAGGATGGCGCGCGGGACGCGCTCGACAGCCTGCTCGCCGCCGTGGGCGCCGGCCAGGCCGCACCGCTCGACGCAATCGGCGCCGGGACGGCGGGCCTCAGCGTCCCAGGAGCGCGGGAGTTCCTGCAGCAGCGGCTCGCGCCGCTGACCCGCGCGGGCCGGCTCGTGATCGTCAGCGATGCCATGCTCGCGCTGCCGGCCGCCGGGCTCGACGAAGGCGTCGCGGTGATCTGCGGTACCGGTTCGGTGGCCGTCGGCCTGCAGGCCAGCCGTTCGGTCCAGCTCGGCGGCTGGGGTTACCTGCTAGGCGACGAGGGCAGCGGCTACTGGATCGTGCGCGAGGCGGTCCGCGCACTGCTGAGCCGCCGCGACCGGAATCGTCCGTCCGGCGACCTCGGCGCTACGCTGCTCTCGGCCACCGGCTGCGCCGACGTCCCGGCGTTGCACCGGTTGTTCCTCGCCCAGCCGCACCTGCCCGGCAACTGGGCGCGGCACGCCGGTCTCGTGCTGGACAGCCAGGATCCCGAGGCTGCCGACATCGCCGCGCGCGCTGCGGCCGCCGCGGCGGACCTGGCCTGCTCGGCGATGGCCGAGCTGGATCCGCCGGCCAGCCTGCCGGTCGTGCTCGGCGGCGGGCTGCTCGGCAACGCGGCGTTCCGGGAGGCGGCGTGCAAGGCTGTCGCGAGGGCACTGCCGGGAACTGACGTGCGGGTGCTGACCGGGGAGCCGGTCGCCGGCGCGGTCCGGCTCGCCGGGCTCGCCGCTTCCGGGGATATCCGGGCCTGACAGGGTGCTTGACCGTGCCAACGACGGCACGCGGAGGAGGGGGAACATGGCGCGATCACGGGCCTACGGCCCGAAGTCGACTGCGCCGCAGACCACTGGCGAGGACGTCATCGTGCGGATCCGCTCGCTGTTGCCGTCCCTGCCGCCTGCCGAGCAGCGGGTCGGCCAAGCCATCAGCAGCGACCCGGAAGCCGCGGCGCGGCTGACGATCAGCGAGCTTGCCCGGCTGGCAGAGACCTCCGAGGCGACGGTCGTCCGGTTCTGCCGCAGCATCGAGATGCCTAGCTACGCCGATCTGCGCATCGCGGTCGCCACCTGGGCGGGCCGGGCGGACGCGGATGGCGACCTGCCGCTGTCCCTGGACATCCAGGCGGACGACAAGCTGTCGGACATCGTCGCCAAGATCGCCGGATCGGACGCGATGGCAGTCCGGGACACCGCCGCGGCGCTTGACCTCGATCAGCTCGGCCGGGCGATCGACGCGGTCGTGCGAGCCCGCCGGGTTGACATCTACGGGGTCGGCGCGAGCGGTTTCGTCGGCCTGGACCTGCAGCAGAAACTGCACAGGATCGGCCTGGTCGCGTTCGCCTGGACGGACCCGCACATGGCGATCACATCCGCCGCGAACCTCCGGAAGGGCGACGTCGCCATCGGCCTGAGCCACACCGGGACCACCATCGACACCATCGACGCGCTGGAGCTGGCGCAGCGCAGCGGCGCCACCACGATCGCGGTGACCAACTTCGCGCACTCGCCCATCAGCGGCTTCGCGGACGTGCTGCTGTGCACGTCGGTGCAGGAGACGACGTTCAGGGCCGGCGCCATGGCAAGCCGTATCGCCGCGCTGACCGTCGTCGACTGCCTGTTCGTCGGGGTGGCCCAGCGTCATCACGCGAGCGCCGCGGCCGCCCTCGCCCGCACGCACGAGGCGCTGCAGACCCGCCGCCGGCCAAGCCGCTGAACCACTGCGGCAG
>JASHTT010000185.1 GCA_030040415.1 Streptosporangiaceae bacterium
CGCTGTGGCGCTGCGAGACCGTGGCCGCCACGCTGCGCTTCCTCGATGCAATGCGGGAGCCCGCCGCGGCGGCGACAGCGGGGTAGCGGGCCAGCGGCGATATGGCGTGATTGGTGCCTGCCCGGTAGTCTCAGTGTGACTACAGTTCTCGAGGTGATTACGCGAAGGCGCCGCTCGTGTCCGCTGTCCTGGCCGAACCGCCCCCGGCCGGCCGTGCCCCGAGCCGTGGCGCACCAGTCGTGGGCGTGCTGCCCGACGGCACCGCGTACTTCGCGCCGATCGGCGAGGTCCTCGTGGACGGCTCGCGTGTGACATGCCACCTGTGCGGCAGGTCCTTCCGGTCAGTCGCCGCGCACCTGGCGTCGCACGGCTGGACGAAGCAGCAGTACTGCGAGGCCTTCGGGCTCGAGCGCGGCCAGCCGCTGGAGGGAGACGAGACGCGCAAGCTGCGGTCCGCCGCGTTCAGCGCCCGGCTGGTCTTCGAGCCGGCCCTGCGCACGGGCAGCGCGGCCGGCCGCGACCGGGCGCGAGCCGGTCAGCTGGCCAGGGACGCGGCGGAGGCAGCGCGGGGCCGGCCTTTTCCCGAACAACGCAGGCAGCGATCCAGGACCGGCATGTCTGCCAGCGCGCGCGACCGGGTGGCACGCGCCAATAGGGAACGCGCCGACGGACGGCTGGCCGAGCAGGCGGCCGTGGTCGCACGGCGGGCTGGCTATCCGGACATCGGCCAGCTCGTGCTGGACAAGCTGGCCGCCGGGCAGAGCCTGGCCACGATCAGCCTGGGGTGCGGCCTGTCCAGGGACTGGCTGTCACGGCATCTGGCCCGGCTGGACTCCGCGGCCGCCGCGACCGCGAGCGCGCGCGCCACGGAACTGCCCGACGCGCGCTGGTCGCCGGTGCTTGCCCGGCTCGGCTTCCAGGACATCGCTAGTTACCTGCGGGAACGACACCATGTCCAGCACCTGAGCGTGAACGCGATCGCCCGTGAGGCCGGCGTCTCGTTCCATGTGGTGAAGGCGGCACTCCGCCGGCATGGCCTGGACACGACCCCGCACGCCGCAAAGCGGCACGCCGCGGAGCAGCGCAGCTGTGAGGTGGCCGCCAGCCTCGGTGTCGGCTCCGTAGCGGAGTTTGTCGAGCACGCACGGGCGCAGGGACGAACCTGGCGCCAGATAGCGGCGGAGTCCGGCCAGCCGCAAACGTGGCTGCGCAGGCACGCCGCGGGCGTGCAGGCGGATCGCGGCGCCCGCGGCTGAACCTGCCAGCTGGCTACTCCGCTGACTCCTCGTAACCCTCGGGGCGCCCCTCCAGGATGACGGTCTTGACCTCAAGGTAGTGGTGCAGGCCTTCGAGTCCGCCCTCGCGTCCGATCCCCGACTGCTTGAAGCCGCCGA
Source organism: Streptosporangiaceae bacterium (assembly GCA_030040415.1). Taxonomy (GTDB): domain Bacteria; phylum Actinomycetota; class Actinomycetes; order Streptosporangiales; family Streptosporangiaceae; genus JAJYUU01. Next base: position 1,395 of record JASHTT010000185.1, read on the forward strand.
ACGCGATGCCGAAGTCGGTGCGGAAGTGGTTGTGACCGACGGTGCCCGAGCGCAGCTGGCGGGCCACCTGCCGGGCGCGGTTCACGTCGTTGGTGAACACCGAGGCGTTCAGGCCGTAGATCGTGTCGTTGGCCACCCGGATCGCGTCCTGTTCGTCGCGCGCCGGCACGACGCTCAGCACCGGACCGAAGATCTCTTCCTGCGCGATCACCGAGGAGTTGTCCACGTCCCCGAATACCGTCGGCTCGACGTACCAGCCGCGGTCCAGGTCCTTGGGACGGCCGCCGCCGGTGGCCAGCTTGGCGCCGTCAGCTATTCCCTTCGCGATGTAGCCTTCGACGCGATCGCGCTGCCGGCTGGCGACCAGCGGGCCCATCTGCGTCTGCGGGTCGAACGGGTCACCGACGCGCACCTGCGAGAACGTGCTCGCGAGAGCGTCGACAAGCTCGTCGTGGCGATGGCGCGGTACGACGATCCTGGTCAGCGACGAGCAGACCTGGCCGGACAGGAAGCACTCGGCGGAGGAGATGTTCGCCGCGGCGGTCTCGATGTCCATGTCGTCGAGGATCACGGCGGCTGACTTGCCACCGAGCTCCAGCGTGCAGCGGGCGATGCGCTCGCCGCAGATGGCCCCGATCCGGCGCCCGGCGGCCGTCGAGCCGGTGAAGGCGATCTTGTCGACGCGCGCGTCACGGACCAGGAGTTCTGATACCTCGCGGTCGGCCGTGACCACGTTGAGCACGCCCGCGGGCAGCCCGGCCGCGAGGGCGGCCTCGGCGATGAGGTAGCCCTCGCCGGGTGCCTCGGGCGACGACTTGAGCACGACCGTGCACCCGGCGATCAGCGCGGGAGCGATCTTGACCGCGAGCAGGCCGATAGGCACGTTCCACGGGATAATCGCCCCGACCACGCCGACCGGCTCGCGCACGAGCAGGCCGAACTCGCCGCCCGCTGTCGGCCGGGCAGGCTCCTCCCAGGTGAACGTGTCCGCAAGGCCCGCGTAGTAATCGAAGGTCGAGGCGGCGTCGGACGCGAAATACGGCGCTATCACGTGCAGGATGCCGGACTCACGCGGCCAGATCTGGCCGAGGTCGCCGGCCCGTCCGCGCAGGTGCTCGCCGATGGCTCGCAGGTAAACTGCCCGCTCCGGGTGCGTCATGCGCGGCCACGGCCCTTCGTCGAACGCGTGCCGCGCGGCCTCGACGGCCCGGGCGATGTCGGCCGCCTGCGCCTCGGCGACCCGGAAGTACAGCTCTTCGGTTCCCGAGTCGATCACGTCGATCATCGCGTCGGACGAGGGCTGCACCCACTCGCCGCCGATGAAGAACCGGTCAGTGTTGCGCAGCGGGACCTTGACGTCGTCTGCCAGGCTCATTGTCGTGACCTCCGGGATGAGTGAGACCTCGCTAGTAGTCTCAATGAGACTTCATGCGGGGCGCAAGAGACAGCTGGCGCCGATATTCGGGCCGCTACGATCGGGTGGTCACGAGCGCATGCGACCGCCGTACCTGCTGCGGAAGGAATGCCGATGCCACGGCCGGGAATCCCGCTCGAGCGGCTCGGCTTCCTCACGATCGGCCTGTTCGACGGCGACGATCCGGCACCGGGCCACGAGTCGACGCTGCGGGTCATCGAACTCGGTGAGCAGCTGGGCTTCGACAGCGCGTGGGTGCGCGACCGGCACCTGCAGTACGGCATCTCGTCACCGGTCGCGGTCCTTGCCGCGGCGTCACAGCGCACGACGCGGATCGAGTTCGGCACCGCGGTGACCCCGCTCGGCTGGGAGAATCCCCTCCGGTTTGCCGAGGACCTGGCGACCGTGGACATCCTGTCCGGCGGGCGGCTCAATCCCGGCGTGAGCGTGGGACCGCCCATGCACTACGACGACGTCAAGTCGGCCTTGTATCCCGACACCGCGGACGCCGAGGACTTCAGCTACGAGCGGGTGGACCGGCTGCTGCGGCTGGTCGCGGGGGAGTCGGCCGCGTCATTCCACGGCATCGAGGGTTTCGAGCAGTTCTCCGAGCGGGTCCAGCCGTACTCGCCTGGACTGCGGCAGCGGATGTGGTACGGCGGGGCCAGCCTCCGGTCTGCGCAGTGGGCGGGCCAGCACTGGATGAACCTCCTGACCAGCAGCGTCGTCAGGGCCGAGGACTCAGCAGACTTCGCGCAGATCCAGCTGTCGCACATCAGCGCGTTCCGGGCCGCGCATCCGGCCGGTGACGCGGCGCGCGTGTCACAGGGTCTGGTGGTGATACCGACCGACAGCGCCAGCGCCGAGCAGCGCGCCAGGTATGCCGCCTACGTAGCGGCCCGGACACCGCGCACGACGAGCCCGCAAGGGCCGGGCCGGATGCTTTTCGCGCCCGACCTGCTCGGGTCGTCGAGCCAGATCGCCGACATGCTCTACCAGCACGCGGGCTTCCGCGAGGTGACCGAGGTCGCCTTCGCGCTGCCGTTCACCTTCGAGCACGCAGACTACGTGCAGATCCTGACCGACATGGCCGGGAACCTGGGGCCGGCACTCGGCTGGCAGCCGCGCCGGCCGGGCTAAGCAAGGTTTGACCTGATCGCGTCGAGCGCCGCGCGGATGTTCGGCACCGAGTTCGCGTAGGAGAAGCGCAGGTAGCCCGCGCCGAAGCCGCCGAACGCGGTGCCGGCCAGCGCAGCCACCCCC
>JASHTT010000186.1 GCA_030040415.1 Streptosporangiaceae bacterium
TCTGTTTCGCTGTGGCGAGCAAGTAGTAGCTGGGCTGAGGCGGCTCGCCGTTGCGCCCCCTCCGCACAGACACGCTGCCCGGCCAGACGGGGGAATTCGCGGGGGGAGCAGGGGGATACGCCGGGGGACACCGATCGCCGCGGACCGCTGAACCGTCAGGACACCGGCCCGCCATCCGGCGGGGCAAGCTGCCAGGCGTCGGCGGCGATGAGCCAGCCGCCTCCCGGCTGGCGCCGGACCAGCGTCGCGCCGACGCCGCCGAACGCGACCTGCTCGCAGTCCGCCGCCACACCCTTGATGCTGCGCTCACCGACCACCAGCGCGAGCTCCTCCGCGAGCACAACGTCGCGGACATGCACCACGAGCGGCAGGCGCAGGTCCATCAGCTCGCTCAGCACCTGCACGGCGGATGCGTTGTCGGCAGGCCCGGCCGACCACGGCCGCAGGACAGCCCGTTCCTCATACTGAGCCAGCGCAGCCTCGAGGTCGCCGTCGCTGAGCGCCTGAGCGACCAGCTCAACGGCCTCGGCAGGACCATGGGCAACCGACGGTGCTATCGGATCGTCCATCCCCGTTGCCTCCGTTCGGCCTTCCCCGTGACGAGACCCAATCGTCCCGGCAGCCTCATGGGGGAAACGCGCCGCTCAGGGGGAAACTCTGGGGGGCGCGAACGCGCAATCGCCAGACTGACCGCGGACCACTACCTGGCGCCCGTCATCCGCCGGTACAGCGCGGCGGTCTCCGCGGCGGGCGGCACGCCCACCTGCGCGCGAAGCAACTCGGCAAGCTCTTCGTAGTGCCGGACCGCGCGCGCGGTCTCGCCCATCCGGTGCCAGCAGCTCATCAGCTCCCGATGCGCGGTCTCGTTCAGCGGCTCGTGTGCTACGGCCCGGCGAAACGCTGCGGCGGCCGGCTGGAACCGGCCGGCCGCAACGTGCAGCCTGCCTGCCGCCAGCAGTGCCGACTCGAAGCTGCGCGAGAGTTCGTCACGTCGCGAATCGGCCCAGTCGCCGCAGTTCAGGCCGGCCAGGAACTCGCCGCCGTACGCCGCGACTGCACGCTGGAGTTCAGGCAGCGCGGCCGCCTGCGGCTGCGCTCGCCGTGCCGCAGCCAGCGAAAGCTCGAAGGTGCGCACGTCGCAGTCGTGCTCCCGCGACGAATTGAACTCATACCGGCCGTCCGCGTAGCGCACCCAGTCTGCGTCACCGAGCGCCCGGCGGACCTCGCGCAGTGCAGTGTGCAGCGCATTGCCCAGCCGATCGCGCGGCAGGTCAGGCCAAAGCGCAGCGCCGAGCTGGTCGCGGGTCATCGGCTGCGAGGTCGCCAGCAGGAAGAGCAGCTCGCGTGGCTTCGCATAGCCCCAGTCCGCTGCCGTCACGGGAACCTCACCGAGTTGCACGCTCGCATCGCCTAGCGCCCGAATGCGCAGCAGGCCGCCAGACTTCACCGCGGTGCCGCCAGCCGGATCACCCGTACCGCGAGGGCGGCGCCGACCGGCGCGCGATCCACCAGAGCGCTGCGCCGGGACGACGGCGGCGTCCGGCAGCCGAGTCCCCGGGCTGGCTCGCCCGGCCTGCGCCGGTCCCGCCGCCTGGCTGGCCTGAGCGGATTCAGCCGTGCCGACTCTCGGTCCCGCGGCTGCCTCGCCGCCGGTGACCGCATCCGTGCCGGCATCCTCGCTGGACTCCCCCGCGCTGGCGGAGAATCCCTCGCGGACATCGTCGAGCTGCGCGGACTTGCCCTCCCGCCATGCCGCGTCGAACTCCCGCTCACCTAGTTCGGCGCGGCACCACGAGACGGTCTGATCGTGCAGGCTGCGCTCGCACGGCGCGATGAGGGTACCAATTGCCGCGCGCGTCGCCTCCGCGGTGCCGAGCAGCCTGACCGCCTCCCTGGCCCGGCCTTCGGCCGCTGCGAGTGCCGCCAGGTCCTCGAGCACGCTGCAGGTGCGCCACAGGTCCTGGAGATGGTGGTGGATCTCCAAGCTCCGTACCAGCAGCGCGCCAGCTTCGGCGTTTCCCTCGTCCAGCGCCAGCAGGCCGAGCTGCTCAAGCGCCCAGGCCACCCCCTCGCCGAAGCCGATCCGCTCGGCCAGCGACCTGCTCTCGGTTAGCAAGACGCGAGCGTTAGCAGCTCTCCCCTGGTAGCGTGCGATCGCGCCGAGGCTGATAAGCGCCCACGCGATCCCTTCGGTATCGGCGGCTTCACGAGAGCCCGCGAGCGCCAGCTCACATTCGCCAGCGGCCCGCTCGAAGTCGCGCTGCAGCCACAACACGAACCCCAGATAGCCATGCGCACTCGCGACAGCCCGCCTGTCGCCAGTCCCCTCCGCGGTGGCCAGACTCTCCGCGTGCAGTTCCATCGAGCGTGCGTACCGGCCTTGCTCGCGTGCCACGCTGCCGAGTACCTGGAGCGTCGCCGCGATCCCGGCGGGGTCTGCCAGCTCCCGGTACAGCCGGAGCGCCGCCTCCAGCCTGCGGACCGCGGGGGTGTAGTCGCACAGCAGGAGCGCCAGCCGCCCGCCGCCAAGCAGCGCCCTGGCCCGCAGGCCGGCCGGGGCGCCCTCGCCGGCCGTGACCGCTGTGTCCATCCACTGCCTGATCTCCTGGTAGTGCCCGCGCAGATAGGCGTAGCGACCCAGCGGCCCGGCGATCCGCAGCGCCACCTCAGCCTCGCCGCTATGCCGCGCGTGGTCGAGCGCTGCCCGCAGGTTCGGCAACTCGGCGTCCAGGGCGTCCAGGTCACGCTCCAGCGCGTCCGCCCCTTCGGAGCCTCGCTCGAGACGGTCGGCGAGTTCCGCTACGAGCCCGGCGTAGCACAGCACGTGCGCCCTGCGAGCGGCGTCCTCCTCACCCGCGGCCAGCAGCCGTTCGCGCGCGTAATCGCGGACCGTGCCGAGCAGGTCGTAGCGCGCTGAGCCGCCGGACTGGTCGACCTGCAGCAGCGACTTGTCCGCCAGCCTGGCCAGCAGGTCCAGCACCTGGCCCGGGCGGAGCTGGCCGTCCGCGGCCACGCGCTCGGCGCAGCTCAGGGTGAATCCGCCGGAGAACACCGCTAGTCGCCGGAAGACCATCCGCTCGTCGTCGTCCAGCAGGTCGTGGCTCCAGTCGAGCGTGGTCCGCAGCGCCTGGTGGCGGGCCGGCGCTGACCTGCTGCCGCCGACCAGCGTGCCGAATACGTCTCCGAGCCGCTCAGCCAGCTGCCCGGCCGACAGGATGCGCATCCGCGCGGCGGCCAGCTCGATGGCCAGTGGCAGGCCGTCCAGCCGCATGCATACATCTCGCACCGCCTCCGCGTTGTCGTCGGTCACCACGAAAGACGGCTGGATGAGCTGCACTCGGAGCTCGAACAGCCGCACGGCGTCGTAGCCAGCCAGGTCTGCTGCGCGCGGCCGCGCACCGCGGGGCCGCGCACTGCGCGGCGGCATCGACAGCGGCGGAACGGGCCAGCTTCGTTCGCCGTCGATACCAAGGACTTCCCGGCTGGTCGCCAGGATCGACAGCGCCGGGCACACGGCAAGCAGGTCCTCGGCCAGCGCGGCGACGGTTGCAGTCAGGTGCTCGCAATTGTCCAGCACGAGCAGGACGTGACCGTCACCGACGCGCTCCGCGACAGCCGCCGCGGGGTCCTGTCCCGGGTTCTCGGGTACACCCAGGCGCCCGGCTATCACCCTGGCGACGACGCCCGGGTCGTCGACGGACGCCAGCTCGACCCAGCACACTCCCGCGGGGAATGACGCCGTCGCGGCCGCCGCTGCGGCGAGCGCGAGCCTGGTCTTGCCGGTCCCGCCCGGGCCTGTCAGTGTCAGCAGGCGGGCATGCGACAGCGCATGCAGTACGGCCCTCAGCTCACTCTGACGGCCGACGAGCGGGGAAAGCCGGGCCGGCAGGCGGTCGGGGCTCAGGGACATCACGAGCCTGGCCTCCGCTTCGCGCTGTCGTGACCACCCGCGGCTCGCGCGCTGGCGCGGGATAGCCAACTTCTTTGTGAAAGTCTAAATACTTGACCCGCCATTGGCCCGTGCCATTTGCCCGCGTAGGGTTTCCTGTCCTGGCACGAAGCTCTCCTGCCAGCGGAAGGGAACCATGGAGCTAGAGGACTGGCTGAGCCGCGCCGTGCACGCCGTCCGCGACTGGCAGCGGACTTACGGCGACTTCGAAATGCACGAGTCGCTCCGGGTCAGCGACGACGCCTTCGGCGCGGCTCTTGACGAGCTGACCGCCCGCCTGACAGACAATTACCCGTTCTTTCACCCCGTCTACGCAGGCCAGATGCTGAAGCCCCCGCACCCGGCGGCCGTGGTCGGCTATCTGGCCACGATGCTGATCAACCCTAACAACCACGCGCTGGATGGGGGGCCCGCCACCGCGGCGATGGAAAAGGACGTGGTCGGCCAGCTCGCCGGCATGTTCGGGCTGAGCCAGCACCTCGGTCACCTGACGACCAGCGGCACGATCGCCAACCTGGAGGCGCTGTATGTCGCCAGGGAACTGCACCCGGGCAAGGGTGTCGCATACAGCGCCGACGCGCACTACACACACGGGCGCATGTGCGGGGTGCTCGGCATGCCGGGCACCGCCGTGGGCACCGACGCCCGCGGCCGCATTGACCTGGCAGAGCTGGATGCGGTGCTGGCGGGCGGGGAAATCGGCACGGTGGTGGCGACCGCCGGCACCACCGGGCTCGGCGCGATTGACCCGGTGCACGAGGTGCTGGCCGTCGCCCGGCGGCACGGTGCGCGGGTGCACGTCGACGCCGCCTACGGTGGCTTCTTCACGCTGCTGGCCGGCCAGGACGACGCGGCCGGCCTCGATCCGGCGCCCTGGCGCGCGATCGCCGAGTGCGACTCGGTGGTGGTAGACCCGCACAAGCACGGCCTGCAGCCCTACGGCTGCGGCGCCGTGCTGTTCTCCGATCCCGACGTCGGCCGGTTCTACGTACATGACTCTCCGTACACCTATTTCACCTCCGGCGATCTGCATCTTGGCGAGATCAGCCTGGAGTGCTCCCGGGCGGGCGCAGCAGCTGCGGCGCTGTGGTTGACGTTCCGTCTGCTGCCGCCCACCCGCGCCGGGCTCGGCGCCGTGCTCGCCGCCGGCCGCCGGGCAGCAGTCGACTGGGCAGGGGTCCTGGCGGCGTCTGCGAGCCTGCGGCTCTACCAGCGGCCAGAACTCGACATCGTCTGCTACTTCCCGGTCACGGCGGGCAGGTCCCTGTCGGCCATCGACCGGGCGTCGGCGCGGATGCTGGCCAACGGGATGGCCGCGGAAAACCCGGTATTCCTGAGCACACTGCGGGTAGGCGCGGATGAATTCCGCCGCCGCGACCATCGGGTCGATGCGGACGCTTCCGGGGCTCGCATCCTGCGCAGCGTGCTGATGAAGCCCGAGAGCGAGCGGTACGTCGGCGAGTTGCACGCGCGGCTGGAACAACTCGCTCGCGCCGAGCCCGGCTGAGCCGCAAGCGACCCTGCTAGGTCAGCAGCAGGTGGCGAATGCGCAGTCCGGCCACGACCAGGCCGCCGAGGCCCATCACGGCCAGGTACAGCACGTGCCAGAGCAGGCCGACGCCGACGGCGCCGAGCGTCAGGCCACGCAACACGACGATGCCCTGGTACAGCGGCGTGACCTGGACGATCACCGCGATCGCCCGCGGGTACACGGTGATCGGGTAGAAGGTCGCGGAGAACAGGAACATCGGCAGCATCGCCAGGTTCACGAACTCCAGATGCTGCCAGCTGGTCATGAAGGACGTCGCGGCGATCCCGAGGCCGGCGAAGCCGAGCCCGATCAGCAGCGCCACCGGCAGCGCGGCCAGCGCCCACACCGAGTGGATCAATCCCATCACGGACATCACGACCAGGAACGCCACCGAGTACAGGCCGCCGCGCAGCAGCGACCAGCCGACCTCGCCAAGCGCGATGTCGCCGGCGCTCATCGGCGTGACCAGCGCGGCGTCGTACAACTTGTCGTACTTGAGCCGGAAGAACATATTGAAGGTCGAGTCCAGCGTCGCGCCGTTCATCGCGGACGTGGCGAGCAGCGCCGGAGCGACGAAGCTGGTGTAGCCGACGACGTGCCCGGCGTAGCTCACCTTCCCGACGAGTACCCCGATGCCGATCCCGATGGACAGCAGGTAGAACAGCGGCTCCAGCACCCCGGTGGCCAGTAGCAGCCACTGGTGCCGGTAAGCGTGTGCGTGCCGCTCTATCAGGTGCACGCTGGCCGACCCGCCGAGGCCGAGGCCCCGCCTGGCCGCCAGCAGCGGCGCCGGCAGGATGCGCAGTGGCAGCGCCCGCAACGACTCAGACATACAGCCGCTTCCGGTAGGTCCGCTCGGCGATGAGCAGCCCGGCGATCGCCATCACGGCCAAATAGCCCAGGTGTACCAGGGTGCCCTGCCAGTCCGCAGTGCCGAGCGCGAGTGACCGGGCCAGCGCGACGCCGTGCCAAAGCGGCGTGACGTAGGCCACCGGCCGTATCCACGCGGGCAGCTGGCTGATCGGGAAGAACGTGCCGGAGAACAAGAACATCGGCACGATCGCGAACCTGAAGATCATCGAGAACGAGTTCGGGCTGTCTCTGGTGATCGCGAAGGCCTCGATGGGCGTGGCGAACGCAAGCCCGGTCAGCACGGCTACGGCAATTGCGGCCACGACCCAGGCCGATCGAACCGCGCCGAAGGCGGCCATCACCGCGACGAAGACCGCGCTGTTCATGGTTAGTCGCATGATCGTGAACAGCAGATGACCGTGCAGGATGTCCGCCGGTCGTAGCGGAGTGGCGGCAGCAACCTGATAGGTCCGCCGCCACTTGACCGAGCCGAGCACCGGAAACGTCGACTCGGAAGCACCGGTCTGCATCGCCTGGGCGACGAGCAGCCCCGGCGCGATGAACATCAGGTAGCTGACGCCGCCGATGCGGGCCGTTCCGTGCTTGTCGACCAGGGCGCCGAGGCCGAGGCCCATCGCGCCCAGGTACAGCACAGGTCCGAGCAGACTTGAGTAGATCGAGCCGCGCCAGGTTCGGCGGTAGTTGGCCAGCCAGAACCAGAATTCACGCAGCGCCAGGTCCGCGGCCCCGCGGAGGCCAATCCTGCCGGGCCGCCCCGCGCGCAGAGCGGGCGTCGTCACAGCGGCCACCGTCAGTCCTCCAGTTGCCTGCCGGTCAGCCGCAGGAACACGTCCTCCAGCGTGCTGCGGCGGACGAGCCATGTCAGTGGTTCAAGACCCATCCCGCGAACGGCAGCCAGGGTGTCGTCCCCGTTCCCGGTATATAGCAGAATCCTGTCGGCCAGAACCTCGATCCTGTCAGCCGGCGCATTGGCCGCCTTCTCGGCAGCCTGGTCGTGCTCGAACGGACGGAATCGCAGCTCAAGCACCTCGGCGCTGGAGTAGGTCTCGATCAGCTCGCGCGGCGAGCCCTCTGCGGCGATCTTGCCGCCGTCCATGACCACGAGGCGATCGCAGAGCTGCTCGGCCTCGTCCATGTAGTGCGTGGTAAGCACCAGGGTCACGCCCTGCTGCTTGAGCCGGAACAGCCGGTCCCAGACCACGTGCCTGGCCTGTGGGTCAAGCCCGGTCGTCGGCTCGTCAAGCA
>JASHTT010000187.1 GCA_030040415.1 Streptosporangiaceae bacterium
GCTCGGCCGCCGCTTCCGCGAGCCTGTCGGCCAGAGCCTTCACGCAGATGGCCCGGTAGTCGTCGCGCTGCTGCTCGTAGCGCCCGGCGAGTTCCGCCGCGCCGTGGACGGCCACCGCGAACGCGCCGATGTGGTCCCCGGCGGGCGCGACGTAATCGGCCAGGCAGCGGTTCGGCCTGGCGTCGGTGCGCACTGCCTGCTGGCGGAGCATCGGCAGCCGGAGGGCGCGGGGGTCGCCGGCGGCGCGGTCCTTGCCGGCAACACGGGGGTCGCCGGTCATGTCATGGCCGGCGACCGCAGCCTCCACGACGATGTCGTCACCCTCGGAATGAGCCGGCCAGAACCCGTACAGCTCGCTGGCACGCAGCAGGTTTCCGGCGATGATCTCATCGAGCAGGGCATTCGTCTCGTCGAAGAGTTCCCGGGCGGCAGGCTGCTCGAGGATCGCCGGGAACTTGCCCTTCAGCTCCCAGGCCAGGAAGTAGAACTGCCAGTCGATCAGCTCGCGCAGGTCGCGCAGGTCGGGCTCGACGACGCGAGTTCCGGTGAAGGCCGGCACCGGAAGGTCGTCGAAGGCGACCCGCTCCGCGTTGGCCTGCGCTTGCCAGAGCGGCTGCAGTCGCCGCTGCTGCTTGCCCGCGTGCTCGACTCGCAGGCGTTCCTGCTCGTCCCGGTTGGCGGCGGAGAATCCGGCGGCCCGGCGGGGATCGAACAGTTCCGATACGACCCCGACGACGCGGGAGGCATCCAGCACGTGCACTGTCGGCTTGTCGTAGGCGGGTGCAATCCGTACCGCGGTGTGCTGCCGGGAGGTCGTCGCGCCGCCGATCAGCAGCGGCAGGTCCAGACCGCGCCGCTGCATCTCCTCGGCCACGCCGACCATCTGGTCCAGCGACGGGGTGATCAGCCCCGACAACCCGACGGCGCTGGCGCCCTCGGCGACCGCAGTGTCCAGGATGGTGGCCGCCGGGACCATCACACCCAGGTCAATGACCTCGTAGTTGTTGCAGCCGAGCACCACGCCGACGATGTTCTTGCCGATGTCGTGCACGTCCCCCTTGACGGTCGCGAGCACGATCTTGCCCTGCGAGCGCTGGTGCGCGGTGGCGCCGGCTGTCCCGTTCCCTTCCTGATGCGCGAGCTGGCGTGCTGCTTGCTCCTTCTCCGCCTCCATGAATGGCTCGAGGTAGGCGACGGACCGCTTCATCGCGCGGGCGCTCTTGACCACCTGGGGCAGGAACATCTTGCCCGAGCCGAACAGGTCGCCGACGATCTTCATGCCGTCCATCAGCGGGCCCTCGATGACGTCCAGCGGGCGGTCGGCCAGCTGGCGTGCCTCCTCGGTGTCGGCCTCGATGAAGTCGACGATGCCGTGCACGAGCGCGTGCGCGAGCCGCTTCTCCACCGGAGCGTCGCGCCAGGACAGGTCGAGCTCCCGCTTGCTGGCCGTGCCCTTCACGGTCTCGGCGAACGCGACGAGCCGGTCGGTGGCGTCCGGCCGCCGGTTGAAGATCACGTCCTCGATCAGCTCGAGCAGGTCAGGGGCGATGTCCTGGTAGACGACGAGCTGGCCGGCGTTGACGATGCCCATGTCCAGGCCGGCCCGGATGGCGTGGAACAGGAACGCCGAGTGCATGGCCTCGCGGACGGCGTCGTTCCCGCGGAAGGAGAACGACAGGTTCGAGATGCCGCCGCTGGTGCGCACGCCCGGACAGCGCCGCTTGATCAGTGGCAGGGCATCGATGAACGCCTTGGCGTAACCGTTGTGCTCCTCCATGCCGGTGGCGACCGCGAGCACGTTCGGATCGAAAACGATGTCCTGCGGGTCAAAGTCGGCCTCGCCCGTGAGCAGGTCGTAGGCCCGGCCGCAAATCTGCACCTTGCGCTCGACGGTGTCGGCCTGGCCCTGCTCGTCGAAGGCCATCACCACCACACCCGCGCCGTACGCCCTGATCTTTCTCGCGTGCTCGAGGAACTCGTCCTCGCCTTCCTTCAGGCTGATCGAGTTGACCACGCCCTTGCCCTGCACGCACTTCAGGCCGGCTTCCAGCACGCTCCACCGCGAGCTGTCAATCATGATCGGGATGCGGGCGATCTCGGGCTCGGTGGCCACGTAGTTGAGGAACTCGGTCATCGCGCGTTCCCCGTCGAGCAGGTCGGCGTCCATGTTGACGTCGAGCAGGTTCGCGCCGCCGCGCACCTGCTCCTGGGCGACCTGGATGGCGGCCGGGTAATCACCGGCCTCGATCAGGCGGCGGAACTTGGCCGAGCCTGCCACGTTCGTCCGCTCGCCGATCATGACGAAGCCGGTTTCCGGGCCGATCTCGAACGGCTCAAGCCCGCTGAACCTGGATGTAGCCGGTTCGGAGGGGACACGGCGCGGTGCCATCCCGGCCACGGCGCTGGCGATCTGCCGGATGTGGTCGGGCCCGGTGCCGCAGCAGCCGCCGACGACGTTCAGCAGGCCGGCCTCGGCGAAGCCGCGGAGCTGGCTCGCGGTGTCATGCGGCTGCTCGTCGTAGCCGCCGAACGCGTTCGGCAGCCCGGCGTTCGGGTGGCAGCTCACGTAGGTGCCGGCGAGCCTGGACAGCTCCTCGACGTGCGGGCGCATCTGCTCGGCGCCGAGCGAGCAGTTGGCGCCGGCGATCAGCGGCCTGGCGTGCTCGATCGCGTTCCAGAACGCCTCGACGGTCTGCCCGGACAGGGTCCGTCCGGACAGGTCCACGATCGTGACCGAGATCCAGAGCGGCAGGTCAGGCGCGACATCGTGGGCCGCCGCGATGGCGGCCTTGGCGTTGAGCGTGTCGAAGATCGTCTCGATCAGCAGCATGTCGACGCCGCCCTCGGCCAGCGCGGCTATCTGCTCGGCGTAGGCCGCGTGCACCTCGTCGAAGGTCACGCTCCGGTAGGCCGGGTCGTCCACCCGCGGCGACAGCGAGAGCGTGACGTTCAGCGGGCCGACCGACCCCGCGACGAGCCTTCCGCCGCCCGCCTCGTCCGCCGCCTGCCTGGCCAGCCGCGCGGCGGCGAGGTTCATGTCCCTGACCGCTTTCTGCAGGCCGTAATCCGCCTGGCCGATGCTGGTCGCGGTGAACGTGTTGGTGGTGGTGATGTCCGCCCCGGCCGCCAGGTACTGGCGGTGGAAGTTGAGCACGACGTCGGGACGGGTCAGGTTCAGCACGTCCGGATCGCCGGTCAGCTCGCGCGGGTGATTCCCGAAGCGGTCCCCGTGGTAGTCGCGCGGCGACAGGCCGGCGCCCTGAAGCGTGGTGCCCCAGGCTCCGTCCAGGACAAGGATCCGCTGGTCAAGCAGGTCGCTGATGGCGTCTGCAGCCGCCACTCTCGTTGTCCCTCCTCGTCGGTTGGCCAGAAGAGACGCGATCGTGGCGCGTGACTCTTTAGGCGTTTTTGTCCTGGTCGCCAAGCTGTCATCAAAGCTCTCCAGGTACTCGCAGCATACCCCGTTGGCCGCCAGTCTTTGTAGTCCAGACCCATATTTATGGGCCTGGAGTTTGGGGGTTGGTCACAAGGCGAGGTGGTAGCTGGGGCAATTGAGGCGTGAGGTGCCCACGGTGCTACATCTCAGATATGCCGGAAGCTCAGGACGCGGACCTGCCCGAGGCTCAGGACCCGAACTCGGCGCGCAGCAGGCGGGCCGCCTCCGTCATCGATGCGAGCTTGCCGTCGGCCGACTCCCGCGGAAGGTACTTCATCCCGCAGTCGGGAGCCAGCACGACCTGGCCGGCCGGGACGTAGTCCAGAGCGCGGCGGACCCGCTCCACGACGACCCCGGGAGCCTCGACGGTCTTGTCGTTCAGGTCCAGCACGCCCAGGATGATCGTCTTTCCGGCATCGGCCAGGCCGGCCAGGACCGAGCAGTCGAGGCCGGACTGCGCCGTCTCGATGGAGATCTGGTCTGCCGTGCATTCGGCCAGTTCGGGGAGGAAGGAGTACCCGGACGGCCGCTCGTGGATGATCGCGGCGTAGCCGAAGCAGAGGTGGACGGCCGTCGTGCCGGTGATGCCGTCCAGCGCGGCGTTGAGCGCCTTGACCCCGAACTCCTTGGCCGCCGCTGGCCTTGCCTGCAGGTACGGCTCATCGAGCTGCACGATGTC
>JASHTT010000188.1 GCA_030040415.1 Streptosporangiaceae bacterium
TTTCACAGCCAGCTGCCCGCAGTTCAGCGATGGGTGGCAGGACAGGACACAGCCGCCCGGCTGGCTGGTGGAAGATCCGGAGCAGCAACCACGACGGCCACGGACTCGGCCTGTCCATCGTCGCGGCGATCGCATCCGCGCACGACGCGGCGCTCGACACCCGTCGTGCGCCTGACCTGATCAGTCGATGATGTCCGGGCCGGAGCAGCCAGGCGGGTTGGGAAGACGCCGACGGCGTCGGTGCGGCGATTGATTCCGTTGGTCACCTGCTCGGCCGCCGGGCGGATCAGGTGATCGCGTCATTCTGCGGGCAGCGGGTCCTTAGATTCGGGCCGCGCCTACCTTAGCCTCGGGTTCGTCCAGCAGGCCCGCCCGCTCCGCAAGCGTTGCCGCTTGCACCCGGCCAGACACCCCGAGCTTGCGCAGGATGCTGGTGACATGCACGCTCGCGGTCTTCGGGCTCATGAAAAGCTCAGCGCCGATCTGCGCGTTCGTCAGCCCAGCCGCCACCAGCCTGAGCACAGTCAGTTCACGGGCCGTCAGCCGGTACGGAGCGGACTGAGCTGGCACCGGCACCACGTTGGGTACTTCTGGCCCGGTGAGCTGAATGCGTGCCTTCCCGGCGAGCAGCCGGACCTGTGTTAGCAGCGGAGCGTGGCCCTGGGCAGCGTCATACGCGGCACGCAATACGGAGGTTGCGGCTGACGCCGGCTGGCCCGCGTCTAGTTGCGCTTGACCTTGCCGCCACAGGGCGTATCCGATCCGGTGAGGCCAGCCCAGATCCCGCCACGCTTTGGCGGCGCGGCCCCACGCTTGCGGGTCAGATAGGCCTGCAAGCCGGGTCCGCTCAGCCTCCCAGGTGGCACGCTCCGCCGGGGTCGCGGCGATGAACGGGTGGTCGGTCAGCGGCGAGCCGGACGCCATGTCCAGCCACAACGTCAGGCCATCGGCGGCCGCAAGTGCCGAGCTCAGCGCTTGCTGGTCCTGCCGGGCTCGCGCCCCCTCGGCAAGATCTGCGCAGGACCGCATGCCGAGCGCAAGCAGCCTCCCGCACATGAACGCCAGGTCCGAATCGGTGAACCTAGCAAGGACGCGGCGCACTTCAGCCAGAGCGTCAGCGGGGCGTCCAGCCCACAGCACAAGATCAGCGATCATCTCAGCATAAAACCGGTGACTATCGATGTTGCTGGACACGGGCCCGAACAGCTCGTCGAGCTGGCGCCGTCGCCGCAGCGCGGCATCGATGTCACCGCGCAGCAGGTCGACTTCGACGCGCAGAAAGTGGCGCACCTGGCGCTGGCCGTCCGGTGGTCCTGCCGTCAGCGGGTCGATCAGCGCGGCGGCCTCATCTGTCCGCCCCAGCGCCAGCAGCCCATATACCGCGTTGCCCTCAAGTGACGCTATCCGCGGCGATTCCCCGAGACCTGCCCGCTGGGCATCGTGGATTCCGCGCAGCGCCTCGGCAGCAGCGGACTCGAACTGGCCCAGTTTCACGTGCTGGGCGGATCGGTGTATCGCCACGAACATGAGCGCCAGCACGTCCCCTCTCGCGCTGGCCAGGGCCCATGCTCGCGCGAGCAGGGACCGTACCTCGTCAATCTGCCCAGTCACCATGTACTCGAAGGAGGATTGCGCCAATATGTCCGGAACCACTTCAGCGGCTCCGGCCTGCTCGGCGACTGCTAGCGCCTGCTGAAGCACGGCGAAGCATTCACGCCGGCGCCCTGCCAAGTGCGCCAGCAACGTCGGGTACTGGAGAAGTGCTCGTGCGTGCTCGGCTGACGGCGGCGTTTGACTGAAGAGCCTTAGCGACTCTTCCATCAGCTCGAGCGCCGGCTGCGGTGCATGATCGAATCGGAACACCGCCGCCCGATGAAATGCGATCGCCCGGGTCGCAAGGTCGGGATGAGAGGCGAACCGGTCGCAGGCTTCGTCGGCCAGGCCAGCAGAACGGATCGCATCACCTGACATTCGCAGCGCGTCAATCGCGCGCCAGTAAAGGCGGGGCAACTCCACGCCGACGTCGGCCGCGGCAGACTGCGCCGCGCCTAGGTCGATCGCCCGGCACCAGTGTTCAGCTGCCTCCGCGTAGCCGAACACGCTCTCAGCGAATTCAGCCGCGTCCCGCCTGGCAGCCAGTTCTTCCGGCAGCCGCCCCGCGGCTCGCCAATGCGAGGCGATCTCGGCGGCCACCGACTTGTCGGCCTGGAGGCACAGGGCCTGCGCCGTACGGCCATGCAACATTGCCCGGTCACCGGGCAGCAGATTCGCGGCGACTGCCTCACTCAGCAGCGCGTGTCTGATCTGGTAGCCGGCCGGCGAGGTACCGGGCGCGAGGAGGCTCGCTGCCCATAGCTCCCGGAGCGAGCGTCGGACTAGCTGAGGTTCAAGCCCGGTGATCTGAGTCAGCAACTCCTCGCCCGAGGGCCGGCCCGCGACGGCGAGGCCGGCCAGTACCAGTTGTGCCCCTTCACCGCAGCGGGCCGCACGCGCGCACAGCAGCCCGGCCAGGCGGCTCGGCAGTTCCGCCGGGAGCCGGACCTCACCGGTCGCGTCGCTGGCGTGCGCGGCGCCCACTAACTGCTCGGTAAAGAACGGACTGCCCTCGGCCCGGGCGAACAACTCGTCTATGAACCGGGGCGGGAGCGGCTTGGCCGTGAGCGCCGCGACCTGGCGGGCGACTTCCTCTCTGGACAGCGGACCGAGCTCAAGTTCCTCGGCGTCGGGGATGCTGCGGACGTACGCGAGCCAGTCAGTCACGTAAACCGGCATGGGGCGCTCGTCACTACGGCACGTCGCCACGATCGTGACTGCCGCGGATTGCCGGGCATGGCTGAGGACGGTCAGGAAGTCAAGGGTTGCGCTGTCGGCCCAGTGCAGGTCTTCGACGACCAGGCCGATCCGGGCATCGGCCTTCGCGGCCGTCACCCCGAGCAGGTCCGCAACGGCGACAAACAGGCGCTGTCGCATCTCCGGGGCATAGTTGCTAGCTCTAGCTTCCGAGCCGGCGGCTAGCTCCGGCAGCAGGCGGGCAGCCTCTACCCGCACATAGGCAGGCGCGGACGCAAGAGCGGCCGAGAGAATGGCGCCGTTATCCGCGCTCGCCAGACCGCGCAGGGCGGACGCGATCGGGAACAGCGGCAGGGCGCCGGAAACTGGCAGGCACTCTCCTCGCAGGAGGACTATCCGGTCGCCAGCCGCGTGACCCATTGCCTCAGCCACCAAGCGCGTTTTCCCGACCCCGGCGTCACCGATGACAACAACGATCCTGGCGTCCCCGCGCAGAGCGTTCAGCAGCCGCGACGTCTCGCGTTCGCGGCCGACAAACTGCCCCGCCCCGGCCATGTGCAAAGCCCACCAGGCAACCAACCCTTGGTCAATCTGATTACCGACTCACATATCGGAACGTGCTTTACCGGGGCTGGTCGAGGATTACATTCCACACCAAACGGGGGCCGATGCCACCCGCAGCATCGTGCCTGGCGGACGCGGCAGCGCCCCTCCTTCTTCGGTCAGCCACCTCTGATCGGCTACTTGTGAGTAAGTTGACGCCCTGCCTGGGCGCGTTGGCGGGGTCGCGATGTGGGGGCCGTTCGGGATGGCGCGCCAGACGGTACATGCGTGGCTGTCGGACCGGGTCGCACCGGCCGGGCAGCTGCCCGCATCAGATGACCGGGGGTGGTGGAGGTCGCGCCGACGGAGTTGCGGCTGGCACATCCGGGCCGGGGTCGGCTGCGGCTGGCGTTCGAGTTGGCCAGACGGGATGCGGGCCCGTGTCGGAGTCGGCGGCTTACCGGGCGTTAGTGCGGCTGAACTTGATCGACCCGGCGGCGCTGCGGCCGCGGGATCGCAAGTGCAAGCGGTGGGAGCACGCCGCGCCGATGGAGTAGTTGCAATGGACGTGGTAGGCGGGTTTGTGCTGGCCGACGGCACCGGCGCCAAACGCTGCGAAGAGGCTCGGAGATCCGTCCGCTCGCCGTGATGATCGAACGCTAACGACCTGCCAATCCCGGCGTGAGACTCGGCATTGCATCGAACGCCGCACGCTCGAGGACGCGACGGCGATCAGCCCCTCGGGAGCTGCAACCTGGCCCGCACGCGTGGCGTCATAAAGGCTGCGCGTCCAGACAGGACTGGGTTGGAAGGGATGATGGTCATGAAGCGTCACTATGTCAAGATTGGTGCCGGGGTTTGCACAGCACTCGGTCTCGTCGCCTTCGCCTGTGCCGCTAACGCGTCGGCTGCCCCCCGTGATGCGGCCTGGCACGCCATTTACAGGCTGGCCCGCAACGGGGAATTCGATGCGGTCGTCGCGACCAGCGAGACCAGCGGGTTTACGTTCTTCGAGCCGAATACGACGGTCGCGGTACCGGTTGCCTATGAGCGCACTGGCGCGACTAGCTTCACGAAGGTCCCGCTCCCGACGGCGGCCAACGAGTGGGTGGCAGGCGCCTCGGCGTCCTCGCGGTCGGACGTTTACGTGTTTGCCGACATCCTGACGGTTGACACCTTCAAGGCGAAGTCTGAGGTGCTGAAGTGGACCGGGCAGAAGTTCACCGTCGTGGCGCGCTTCGCCGGCGAACTCGGCGGCGGCACCGTGCTCTCGCCAAGTGACGTGTACGCCTACGGCACCGGCATCTATGGTGGCGGGACGCTGCCATCGGCCGGCATCTATCACTACAACGGGCACAAGTGGACCAAGATCTCCAACACCATCAGCGGCAACGGTGACGCTCTCTCGGCCACTAGCGCCTACGTTGCCGACGGCACGCGCCTGGAGCACTACAACGGCCACAAGTGGACTGCCACGAACCTCGCTAGCCTGCTCCCGACGAAGGCCGGCCAGCACCCGTCGCTGTCAGGCGTCCTCGCACTGTCGGGGCACGACGTCTTCGTGACCGGAACCGCCGGCCAGGACACCGGCCCGGCCGTGATCTTGCATTACAACGGGCACGAGTGGGCCAAGGTCGCCAGCTACCCGGCTACGCTCGGGCAGCCGGTCTCCGACGGTCATGGCGGACTGTGGGTCGCTGGGAATCAGCCAGGCGCCTTCGACATCCTGGTCCACTACTCGGGCGGCAAGCTCAGCGCGGTCACCACGCCGGAGTACGACCACAGCCACGCCGACGTCGACTCGATATCCCGGATCCCGGGCACGACGGAGGAACTGGCCGGCGCAGTCTTCCCGGTCCCGGCCGGCCAGACCGTCAGCCCCGGCGTGATCCTTCAGTACAGCTGACTGGCAATGGTGCGCGCTGGCCCGGCCGATCCCAGGCCAGCGCGCAGTACTGACGCCAGCCAGAGCAGAGAAGCGGACAGCGGGCACGCTCGCGCGCTGTTGCGCCATCGGCGATCACGTCAGCGAACAAGTCGGCGTAGCGGCCGCGACCAGCGGCACCGCGTTCGCCCCCGTGGCGACCACGTCAGTGCGGAGCCACCGCCCACTAGGTGAGCGGCGGTGGCCGGAGCACAATGGGTGCGGGTTTGCAGGCAAGCCGCCCGGCCGGCAGCGAATCGAGAGGATTGCGATGCCGTGGTTTCCGGACTTT
>JASHTT010000189.1 GCA_030040415.1 Streptosporangiaceae bacterium
TCGTCGATGGTGCGCAGTAGCCGCCCGGTGCCCTGCGAGAGCAGCAGCGCTGCCTGGGCTGCCGCTACCGTCATGAAGCCATTCCCGCCGCGCGCGGCGACTGCGCGCTGGCGCGCCGAGGCCAGCGGGTCGTCAGGACGGGGAAACGGAATGCGGTCGATGACGACGAGTTGCAGCGACCGCCCAGGCACGTCCACGCCCTGCCACAGCGACAGCGTGCCGAACAGGCAGCTCGCCTCGTCCTCAGCGAACGTGCTGACCAGCAGCCCGGTCGCGTCGTCACCCTGGCAGAGCAACGGCACTCCGACCTCGTCGCGCAGCGCGTCGGCGGCCTGTCGCGCTGCCCGCATCGAGGAGAACAGCCCGAGCGTCCGCCCGCCCGCCGCCTGAATCAGCTCGCGCATCTCGGTCAGGCAGGCGTCCGACAGCCCGTCCCGGCCAGGCGGCGGCAGGTGCCGGGCCACGTACAGGATCGCGCTGCGGCGGTGGTCGAATGGCGACCCCACGTCAAGTCCGGTCCAGTCGAGCCCCTCGTCCGAGCTGTGCTCGTCACTCTCCCCGGCGGGCGGACCCGCATCCCCGGGCCGTGCGGCGTCCGCGGGCGGTGCGGCGTCCGCGGCACCCCCGGCGGGCAGGCCCCACTGCCTGGCCAGCGGCTCGAACGAGCCGCCGAGCGTCAGCGTGGCTGAGGTCAGCACCACGGTGCGCGGCCTGAACAGCCGCTCCGCCAGCAACCCGGCGACCTGCAGTGGCGCTACCCGCAGCGTGTCGGGCCTGGCGGAATCGTCACCCACCGGCCGGTCCAGCCAGACCACCTCGGGCCGGGCCGGGATCTCCGCGGCGAACGCGGCTGTCATCCGGCCGGCGTTCTCCGATATCTCGTCCAGCGCGACGGTCGCGATCCGGACCGCAACGAGCCGGTCCGGATCTTCCTCAACGCCTGTCTTGCTGCGCAGGTCCGCCGCACACGCCACGGCGGCGTCGCGGACCGCGGCCAGAGCCGCGCCGAGCTGCTCGCCGAGCACATCCATCCGGCCCGGCTGCATGTCCGCGAGCGCCAGCTCCAGACCCTGCTCAGCGTCACGCAGCTTGCCTGTCAGTTCCTCGGCGATCATCCGGCCGCACCGCCGCGCCGCGGTCTCTACCGCCGGCGCGGACAGCTCGCCGGACGCGACGCTGGTGACCCTGTCGACAAGTTCGTGGGCCTCGTCCACAACCACCACGTCGTGCTCCGGGAGCACGGCGAGGTCTTCCATCGCGTCGATGGCGAGCAGCGCGTGATTGGTGACCACGATGTCCGCGTCGGACGCCAGCTCGCGCGCGCGCTCGGTATAGCACTTCGAGCCGTACGGGCACTTCTGCGCACCGATGCACTCATTGGCGCTGACCGAGACCTGCCGCCACGCGCGATCCTCCACGCCCGGCACTAGCTCGTCACGGTCGCCGGTGCTGGTGCTCGCCGCCCACTCGTGCACCCTGGTTACCTGCCGACCGATCGCCGACACCGACCGGGCGTCGAACAGGGTTTCCTCAGGTTCGTCGGCCGGCGTGCCGAGCAGCTTGTTGAGGCAGAGGTAGTTGCGCCGGCCCTTGAGGATGGCGAACTCCGGCTCCCGGCCTAGCAGGCCGGCCAGCGACGCCTTCAGCCGGGGCAGGTCGCGCTCGATGAGCTGACGTTGCAGCGCGATGGTCGCCGTTGACACGACGACAGTGCCGCCGATCCCGAGGGCGTGGCGGAGCGCCGGGACCAGGTAAGCCAGCGACTTGCCGGTGCCGGTGCCCGCCTGCACGGCAAGGTGCTGGCCATCGGACATGGCTTTGTGCACGGCCTGTGCCATCGCCACCTGCCCGGGCCGCTGAGTGCCGCCGATCCCGGCCACCGCGGTCTTGAGCAGGACGTCGACATCCGGTGGTGCTGCGGTCACGATCGAACGTTATCTCCTGACAGAGATCGCTTGCGTGGCCGACGCGGCGGCTGTGGAGTAAAGGCGTGACGTACCGTTTCCGCGAGCCGGCCGCCACACCGCAAGAGCGGGGCGCGCCCACACCGCGCTGGCGGCGCACGACAGTTGACACGGAGACCGGCCGCATGATCATCGAGCGTGATGTCGAGGTCCGGGTGCGGCCGGGGGTGACGATCTACGCGGACGTGTTCCGGCCGGCCGGCGAGCAGCCCGTTCCGCCGCTGATCGCCTGGAGCCCGTACGGCAAGCACGCGGAGGGGCAACTGAACCTGCGCTATCCAGACTGTGGCGTCCGGCCCGGCCAGCTCTCCAGCTACACCGCATTCGAGTCGCCCGATCCCGTCTACTGGACGGCGCGCGGCTACGCGGTCGTCAACGTGGACTCACCAGGCACCTGGTACTCCGGCGGCGATGCCACCTACCTGTCACCGGAGGAAGCCGCCGCCGGGCACGACCTCGTCGAGTGGGCGGCCACGCAGCCGTGGAGTAACGGGAAGGTCGGCATGTCGGGCGTGTCCTATCTCGCGTCCGCGCAATGGTCGATCGCCGCCACGAACCCGCCGCATCTGGCCGCGATCAATCCGTGGGAGGGCTGGAGCGACAGCTACCGCGAGGTGGCACGGCACGGCGGGATCCCGGAGACCTACTTCTGGCCGTACATCGGGCAACGATGGGCGGTGGGAACCAACAAGGTCGAGGATCTGGCTGCCGAGACCGCGGAACACCCGTTCCTCGACGACTTCTGGCAAGCCAAGGTCGCAGACCTGGCCGCGGTCACGGCACCAGCGTTCGTCGTCGCCAGCTGGTCCGATCAGGGCCTGCATACCCGCGGCACGTTCGAGGGCTTCAAGCGGCTCGGCTCCGGCCGCAAATGGCTGGACGCGCACGGCCGCAAGAAGTGGGCGTACTACTACGACCCGGAGAGTTTGCTCCGCCAGCAGGCGTTCTTCGACCACTTCCTCAAGGGCACCGACACCGAGGTGACCGGCTGGCCGACGGTGCGCTACGAGATACGCGACCGGGCGTTCGCAGGCACGGTGCGCGCGGCGGCCGACTGGCCGCTGCCGGGCACGCGCTACCAGCGGCTGTTCCTGGACGCGGGACCAGGGTCCCCGGGACCGGGGACGCTGCGGCCGGGCAAGCCGGATGCCGAAGAGTGTGTCAGCTATGACAGCGAACAAGCCGGACGCGGCCGCGGCCGGGCCACGTTTGACTTCCGCTTCGACGCGCCGGCCG